>CAYZAR010000113.1:0-5475 GCA_964476455.1 uncultured Micavibrio sp. | reverse complement strand
TCTTGATTTCTGCTACTCGAACCCGAGTGGTTGTATTGCGGAAGAAAGGGCTATCATCTACTAACAGAAGACGACGTTTGCCAGAGGTTCGAATTGTTTTGGTTAGAGAGAAAGGCTCGTCCCCGTGAGTTTTGAACCAGTTGCCGTGAACTTTGTTGAGGAAATGAACCACGTCAATCAATTCAGTTGCCTTACCAGAGAGAATGGCACTGCCGACAATGCCCGGACGAACCCCATCCACTTGGATATTGATAGCTTCTTCACGGATATCAACAATGGTATCGACAATGATGCCAACACTCTTTCCCTTGTCAGAGAAAACGAGAAGAGGTTTCGTTCCTTTCTGCAAAATTTCAACATCATCGCTGAACGGAGTAATCGGCATCAAGCTGCCCCGATACTGTATCAGCATTTGCCCATCGCTCCGTTCAACAGTTTCAAAGTTGACGTTCTCCAAGCGTGAGATAAGTGAGAGGGGAACAGCTTTGTAAGAATCGTTGCCAGCTGTGAAAAGAAGCAGGGCTGTTTTATCTTCATGTCCACGCCGAATCTCCTCGGCGGTTGATTGTTCAGACGAATCTGAAACGGCATTCTCTCCTGTAGCTTTGGCGATTCCTCCGGGATCCAGAATCATAATGACGCTGCCATCCCCAAGGATGGTATTCCCCGAGAAAAGTTCGATATGTCGAAGAATTTTCGCAACAGGTTTGACAACAATTTCTTCGGTGTCGAAGACTTTGTCCACAATAATCCCAAAGGAATACCCCCCGACTTGCGTCACAATAATGTATTTGTGATCGAACTGGTTCTCGTCTGCCGAATCGTAGTTTCCTAGTTTGAGAAGGGTTTGCAAAGAGACAAGCGGCAAGAGCTTGTCACGCAAACGAAACACGGGAGCATTTCGAATCATCTCAATTCTGTTATCAGAATTTTGTGAAACCAGAACCAATTCGCGCACAGCAAGCTGTGGAATAGCATAGCGTTCGCCCGCAACTTCAACAATCAGCGAAGAAACAATTGCCAGCGTCAGAGGAATTTTGATTGAAAAAGTTGATCCTCTACCTTCAACTGATTTTAGTTCAATGGAGCCGCCAATTTTCTCAATATTGGTGCGGACCACGTCCATACCAACCCCACGCCCTGAAACAGAGGTAACTTTTTCTGCCGTTGAAAACCCTGCCGCAAAAATATATTGCTGAATTTGTTGAGGCGACATCTTAGCAATTTCGTCTTCAGTAGCGAGGCCGTTTTGCAGGATTTTCTTTTTGATTTTATCAACCGGAAGCCCTCGCCCATCATCGGCAATTTCGATGATGATATGTCCGCCCTCGTGAAAAGCACGCAGATTGATTGTTCCTGTCTCTGGCTTACCAGCGCGTGACCGCTCGGCAGGAGTTTCAATTCCGTGGTCACCAGAGTTGCGAACCATGTGGGTCAAGGGGTCTTTAATCATGTCCAGAACCTGACGATCAAGTTCTGTCTCTTGTCCGGTCATAACAAGATCAATTTTTTTACCAAGTTCAATACTGAGGTCACGAATAATACGCGGAAGTTTGGCCCATGCGTTTCCAATAGGCTGCATCCGTGTTTTCATCACACCTTCTTGCAGATCAGATACCACATGGTTGAGACGTTGTAGGGGGGTTGAAAAACTGGTGTCTTTTTGCGTGCGCAAAATTTGCAACAGCTGGTTACGGGTGAGCACCAGTTCTGAAACCATAGTCATCAAGTTTTCAAGAACATCTACATTGACCCGCAAGGATTGGTTGGCAATTGCCGAATCTCCAGTTTCCTCTTTGTTGTTTGCAGCAGGGGCCGCCGGGGCAGAAGAAGGCTTAGCTGCAACGGGGGCTGGGTTTTGAGGAAGCGCAGCGATTGGAGCCTCCTCTTCCGCCGCTATTTCAAGTGAGGGCTCAACCACAGAGGGAAGAGGGGCAAAAGCTGCCTCTTCATGAGAGGTCGTATGAGATGGCAAAGAAGAATCACTTCCCAACTCACCATCGCGGCCTTCGTAAACCGCATCCAGTTTTGCAATCAACTCGCCGTCTTCGCCGTCTGGCTCGGTCCCATTGGCTTCGATATGCCCAAGCAAGAAACGAACACGGTCCAGTGATTCGAGAATGAGAGAGACGTAAGCTGGGGTTACTTCTAGATCACCATCACGAAAACGCCCCATGACGTTCTCTGCGCGGTGGGCAACCGTCTCCAAACGAGGCAGACCGAGGAACCCACATGTTCCCTTGATGGTGTGCATCAATCGAAAAATTTTGGAAATCAAATCCTTGTCGTTAGGATTTTGCTCAAGCCGGATCAGGTTGGTGTCCAATTCCTGAAGGCCTTCGTTGGTTTCGGTCAAGAATTCAACAATCAGATCATCCATTTGGGTGTCTCCCGCACTCGGTGAAATAAAAAACATCTAAAAATAAAAAACGAAAACGCAGAAAGCAGAAACAAGGAGGTCTAGACAGAATTCCTCAACCCTAAAGTGCCTGAAAGGGGTTAACAGGTTATTACTTCAGGAGTCGAAACGAAAAATACTCTGATGTGAGAATAAGTTTTTTATCACGCTCCGAATAGTACAAAATGCTCCTGTATGCGGATATTTTGAGAGAAGAGTCTGGAGAAAGCACAGGGGCGTTTACACAAAAAGTTACGTTATTGTAATATAATTTCTATTTAATGCACGGCTGTATTTTTTTGTTATCAAAAATGGTGTTTTTTAAGTATAAATATAACTTTAGGGGGCATGGCCACTGTGGGGGATTGTTGCACCACGTTTTGGCTAGGTGTAAAATGGTCCTGTTGTCGGTTCGGTTGGGGGGTATGCCCCTGAAACGAGTGGTAATCTGAGTGTGGCGTAGAGGGATTTATTCATGCGTTCTGTAGTGTCTTTGGCTGAAAGCATAGCTTTCGCTGTCATTACTACTCCTGATCGAAATGGTCCTAAAGCTTTGATTTTTATGCAAGCTGTTGCAGGGGAGGGCCATCCCAAGTGCTCCCGTGAGCATTTTCGGGAAATTTGTCACTGCCTAGTTCATGCGGCCCCTTTTTATACCGGGTACCTTGCGGAGCTGGTGAAAACTCTCGGCGGGAACGAATCGTTGGCCCCTCTGCGGAATATTCTGCGGGAGGAGCTGTCTGCCGGAATGCCAACTTTGCGTGAACGGATGTATAAAACGACCGCAGAGATTATGAAAAAATACCCCTCTCCTCGCCTTCATCAAGAGGATGGGTGGATTGCCTATTTGAAGGACTGTTTTCAATATCCAGAGTTGGGTCAATTGGTGGGCGAGGTTGCCCTAGATGTCTTTGGTTTGCCGGAGTCGTTGGAGCACAACTTGCGTCGCGGACAAAGAGCAATAGAAGATCCCCGACAGGAGTGGCGCGAGAGGGTATTTGAGTGTGCATTGTCTGCGATGAAAACAGGAGAGTCTGTCTGTCTTCCTGAAAAGGAATCGTCTCTTGGGGAAAGATCTCCTGCTTATGCACCGGTCTAAAAATTAGTCAGACTTTTTCTTAATAGACCAGATGATGTTTCCTTCGCTCTGCTTGGCGAGGGAAATCTGGAATCCGTAGGTCCGTGCAATCAATCCACAAGCGTAGGGATGGACAAGGCGGGGGTCAAGCGTTTCAATGGCAAGGTCACCAGCTAGAGCTGCTTCGACGTTCTCGCGAATCGTGGCATCTGGTCCTTCGGCTTTCACCAGAGTTTCTTCGCCTTGCCCGGGATCTACGAAAATCATTCCCCCCTTGGGCAGGCATTCTTGAGCTAAGACCAGAGTTCCAATCAGAACCTTGCAATATCCCTTGTAAGATTTCGAATCAATGCCGAGAGGGCCGAAGGGGTCCCAGCTTTGGCGAATTTTTCCATCTGTGCGAATTAAAGAACCAAAAGCCTTTTGAATGTCTTCTGGTTTGATATTGCCGTCACGGCCTCCTGCGCCATAGGCCAAACGAAAAACTTGTAAGCGCGAGGCCGCAGATCCGGCACTGTGGGCAATGAGTTCACTGGCTTGCTTGATCGCGTCCGGATCATCTGCACTGTCTTCCATGAATTCAATACCGTTATTGATTGCACCAACAGGCGAAACAAGATCATGGCAAATGCGGGAAGAAAGAAGCTCTAAAAGAGTGGTGATGTCTTTGGTATCGAACGTCATGGCAGGGTCCTTAAAGTGCGCAAAAGGTAGGAGAAAGAACCCTAGCAAAAAAAGCCCCAATTCTGAAATGAAAAGAAAACCTTAAGACAACCTTAATTGTTTTCATAAATAATTCTCTTTGGAGAGGATCAGGGATTACTGATGCAGGAAGAAGGGCAAGAAGAGAAATTTGATAAAGCAGCGAATACGTTGCTGGGCAGGTATCGTGGCGAAGATGTATTACTCATTACCGATCATAACCATTACCGTCCAGAGGATGTTCATGGCTTTGCCTATAAGGTGGCTGAGAATGGCGCAAAGGACGGACGGCTTAAAGGCATTGGACTTGAGATAATCCCCGCTGGGCAGCAGCGTCTTTATGATGAGTTTTTTAACAAGCAGATTTCACGCGAGGAGTTTCTGACAATTTGTGAAGGGATGCCGCATAGTCATGCCCAGACTCCTGCACAAAAGAGAGTCTATTATGAACCTCTGGCAAACCTCATGGAAAAGGGGGTTAAGGTTATCGGTGTTGGAAGCCTGACGGGGGCTCCGGCAACTGTGGAAACCGAGCCTGCCGCTCAAGAGGCTGAAGCTCTCGCAATTGGTATGAAAATTGATTACATGAAGTTTCGCCGTGAACATGGGGCGGAGATTGATAAAGATCCTAAGGCATTTCTTGATAAGTATATGGCAGAGATTGAGGGCAGACTCCCTGATCTGAGCGATCATCAAAGAGAGGCCTATGTTGGGTTTGTTTCTTATTTGAATGATGAGCAAAACCGAGATTTTTTTGAGGGTTCTGGATACAAAGATGAAATTCCCAAACTCTTTGAAGATATTCATTCTGACCAAGAAAGGTTCCAGAAAGCAAAGGGGAAAATTGTTGAGGTTGAGGATGCGGGGAGTATGGCTGCGCGGCGTGCAGGAGACCCTGTGACAGCGGAGAGAATACGGCAGGCATCCGATGCTTTGGGCGGGGGGCTGGTTGTGCTTTATGGGGCTGCCCATTCGAACTATGCGGGCGATATTGATTCGGTTTTGCGGAAACATGGATCCTCTGTCATGATTGTGGATATTGGTTTGGGAGAAAAAGATAAAGTTGCTCCCCGATATCGGATAGACAACATCTTCGATGAGCCAGAGCGTATCGAACTTCAAGAGCCGACCTTGGGAAGCAAAATCCAGAATTATTTTGGAGTGGGGCGGGCTTCCAAATAGTTACGATTACGCAACTTTTTTCATGCTCTTGGCCGTTTTGTTTCCTGCTTCGTGGTATTCGCGCAGTTTCATCATCATATACTCTGCGATGTCTGGTGAGAGGGAAGGTTTGCTG
>CAYZAR010000112.1:0-5476 GCA_964476455.1 uncultured Micavibrio sp. | reverse complement strand
TTCTTGAGCTTACCTATAACACAACGGATTATTCTCTCCTCAACGGCACTGAAGATCGGGCAACCAGAATAAACACGCGTTTAGGGCTCAAGTTTCATACGGCAAGTCTTTATCGTGGAAGTTTGTTCGGCGGTTATCTTCGCCGCAAACATGAGGGCGAGTTTGATGTTCAAGATCCCTATGTCGGCGGGTCTTTTGTTTGGGAAATCACTCCCTTGACCGCCTTATCTCTTCAATCGGCACGGTATTTTAGCGAGCCAAGCGTATCGGGAACTGGCGGGTCAATGACCACATCGTATCAGGCGGAGTTACGAAGCAGTCTCACTACGCGCCTCAGTGGAGCCACAAGCGTGCGTTATGATGACAATGACTATTCTCTCTCGGGAACCTCGCGCAAAAACAAGCTGCTGGAAGCCGGAGTCGAAGTAGATTACAAGCTTTCGGACAATTTATCGGCAGGGGCTGAATATAATTACCGGAAGCGGATTTCTACAATTTCTTCCGAAGATTATACAGACAACCATGTTCTGTTTTCCCTGACATATATGCACTGATCGGGTGGGGGCGTAGAATGAAAGACTTACTCTCACGCTGCACTGAAGCCGGACTTAAGATGACGGGCCAGAGACGGGTTATTTTAAGCACACTTGAGAAAGCCTCAGATCATCCTTCGGTTGACGAAGTCTATCTGCGGGCCAAAGAACAAGACCCATCCATAAGCATTGCTACTGTTTACCGTACATTGTCGATGCTGGACGAGATGGGTTTTATTGTCCGCCATGATTTTAATGAGAATTTTTCACGCTATGAAGTGAACAATCTGGACCACCACCATCACTTAATAGACCTAGAAACCGGAGATGTCATTGAGTTCAAAAATGCCGAGCTTGAAAAGATCAAGCTTCGGATTGCCAAGGAACTTGGTTACGATCTTCTCGATCATCGGCTTGAACTTTATGGCCGGAAGATTGAAAAATAGCAGAGGAAAGTTTTTCCAAAATGAGCGAGGCTCGTTTACCAACCGGACTTTGGGTCGATGCTCATTTGCGCCAGATGACTTTGGCGTGTATCCCGTATTATGTAGCGCAAAAGGGGGCCTATGCCTCGGGGACTGTCTTGCTCAAGATTAACCTTTTGAACGGGCTATGTCGCGTCTTGAGCCAAATTCGCGGGATCAATGGAGAATTGGGCTGGATGAAGGCCTTAAAAGACGAACAAGTTGCGGAATCCGATGCTGATGCGTATATTCGCCGCGCGATCAATCGTGATCCCGATCTTTGGGTTATCGAGATAGAAGACCGTAGCGGACAAAACCCCTTTGAAGGCAAGCAGATCTTATAAATGACAAGTTTGGTAGAAACGCGCCGCACCTTTGCGATTATTGCGCACCCCGATGCGGGGAAAACAACCTTAACTGAAAAGCTTCTTCTCTTCGGAGGAGCCATTCAGCTTGCCGGAATGGTCAAAGCGCGTGGCGAACGGCGTCGGGCCCGCTCGGACTGGATGAAGGTTGAGCAGGAACGCGGAATTTCGGTGGCGTCTTCAGTGATGACTTTTGATTATGGTGGGCTGACCTATAATCTGCTGGATACTCCCGGGCACGAAGATTTCTCGGAAGACACCTACCGCACCCTGACCGCCGTGGATAGTGCGATTATGGTTCTGGATGCGGCCAAGGGGATTGAAAGCCAGACACTTAAATTGTTTGAAGTTTGCCGTTTGCGCAATATTCCGATCATTACCTTTATCAACAAGATGGACCGCGAAAGTCAGGACCCTTTTGCCCTGATGGATGAAGTCGAAGACAAATTGCAGATGCAGGTTACTCCGGCCAGTTGGCCTATCGGCATGGGGCGCGATTTCAAAGGGTGTTACGATTTGTTGAATGATCGTCTGGTGTTGTTCGATCGCAGTAAGGGGGAAACTCTTTCGGACAGCTTGACCTGTTCGGGGCTTGCTGACCCTTTGATTGATGGAAAGCTTCCTGCCGATCAAGCCGCCCAATTACGCGAAGATGTAGAAATGATACGCGGAGCGTGCCCTCCGTTCGCGGTTGAGGATTATCTCGAAGGCCATATGTCGCCTGTCTTTTTTGGAAGCGCGGTCAACAATTTCGGTGTGCGTGAATTGCTCGGCGGGATTGGAAAATTTGCGCCTTCTCCCCGTACGCAAAAGACGTTGGAGAGGGTCGTCGATCCTCACGAAGACAAGGTCACTGGCTTTGTGTTCAAAATACAGGCCAATATGGACCCAAAACACCGAGACCGTATAGCCTTTACCCGTCTGTGTTCGGGGACATTCAAGCGGGGCATGAAATTGTATCATGCAAGATCAAGCAAACAGATGATTATTCACTCGCCCCTGATGTTCTTTGCGCAAGAGAGGGAGATGGTTGAAGAGGCTGTCGCCGGAGACATTATCGGGATTCCCAATCATGGCAATCTAAGAATTGGGGACGTTTTAACCGAAGGCGAAAAATTGACCTTCACTGGTATTCCTAGTTTTGCGCCGGAATATCTTCAACGGATTGTGGCAGATGATCCTCTCAAGGCTAAACATTTGGGGAATGCTTTGCAGCAGCTAGCCGAAGAGGGCGTGGCGCGTGTCTTTCGCAGTGTTCTTGATAATAGCTGGATTGTTGGAGTTGTCGGCCAGCTTCAATTTGACGTACTCGGGGATCGTATCCGGACGGAATATAGTCTGCCCGTTCGGTTTGAGCCAACCAGCCTTCACACGGCGCGGTGGGTTTCCAGTCAGGAACCTGCCAAACTAAAAGCCTTTCTGGATGAATACCGAGGATCAATTGCCAGTGACCACGATGGAGACCCCGTTTTTATGGCCCGTAATGCGTGGCATTTGAATGACGCGCAAGACAAAAACCCAGCCATTAAATTTACCGCCACCAAATAGACCTGTTGCAAAAGTTTGTCATCGCCCGCCAAAAAAGAAAGATGACGAAGTTGGAAAAATGCACAAGGCCTTAAATACGCCAGACCCCCGCCTATAAAGCGGGGGTGACAGGGGGGAGTGATCGTGGCGGCTTATTTTCTGATCGAGCGCAGGATATTGGCATAGCTATCGGTCCAAGGCTTCCAGTTTTCATTGGCGGTTAGAACTTTCCATTTCTGTGCCCGTTCCAGCAAATCGGCTTGGACAGACTCGTTCGACGTAATTACAACATATTTCGAAGATTGGGTGGCAAGCTGAAGACTTTTTCCTGCTTCTTTGAGTTCTCGAGGATCATCGCCGATGTTGAGCTTGAAAAGAGCCTTATAACCAAGAGATTTCGCAGTAACGGCCAGTTCGTTTTCAAGATCAAAAAAGCGGTTGGTCACGTGGAAAACAAGAATTCCATCCGGCTTGAGTTTTTGAAGATAAAGCTGCATGGCTTCCTTAGTGATGATGTGCAAGGGAATATTATCGGAGGTAAAGGCATCCAGCTCAATGACATCATAACTGTGGTCCGGCGCATGGGCGATCAAAAGGCGGCCATCGCCAGTTTGTACAGTTGAGTGAGAGACGCAATCACTCAGATAGGTGAAGTATTTGGGGTCTTGGGCAACCTCAACAACGGCGGGATCAATCTCGTAGTAATCAAAGCTGCGATCTTCCCGATTGAAGAAGCACGCAATCGCTCCTGTTCCAAGGCCAATCACGGCAATCTTTCTCGGTTGATTTACGGCGTTCATGTAAGGAAGTGCAAAAACATCAGCTAGGCCAGAATGAGAGTCATAATAGCCAAACGGTTTGAACGGATCATTCGGATCAAGGGATTGTCCCCCGTGGTTGGTGACGCCGTGGAGAAGAGTTCGTACGCCCCCCTCATCCCGTACACGGATAACTCCGTAATAGTTTCTGGACGTGACGAGGTCCTGACCACTCACAGTCCATTGCCGGATCGGGAAGACCAGAAAAAGAAGGGCGCACAAAATACCAAAGGTAAGGCGACTGTTCATATAGTAGCTGCAGAGGATTACAATTCCTGCTCCAAACACAGATGTAGCAAGGGGCATATCTACCAATAAAATGGCAATAACCAAAGCTATAACGCCTGCAAATTTTGCGTATTTTTTCAGGAAATCTTTCTGCTCAAAACGGAGAGAGCCAAGAGGTTGTGAGGAGCTAAAGCGGAAAAATGTGCTCAGCAGAGCTGTCGCCATATACTCGTAAGGAAGCGAGAATATAAGGGGAGCAATAATAGAATTAAAGAGGCCTCCGAGGGCTCCTCCCAGTGACATGATAAGAAAAAATTCCGTCAGGTGGCGAGGTTTTGGTTTCTGGGCAACCAGTTCTTGGTGGCAAAGAAGAGCGGTAAAGAAAAAGAAAAGAACGTGGACACCTGCGAATTCCCACCGAACCAACAGGCCAGTGAACATCATATGGAACAGAAGCAGTAAAACGGAGGCCCCTTGGATAATGCGGGTGAGGGGCAAGGAAAAGAAGGATTTTTCCGAAAAAGCAATAATAAAAGTGAGTAGGTAAAGGGAGAGCGGAATAATCCAGAAAAGGGGAACTGTCGTAACATCGCTGGTTATGTAACTGGTAAAACCAAGCATCAGCGAGGACGGAATAAAGGAAAGGAGAAGCCATGCACCGCGTTTTCCCCATGTTATAGGAACATCCTCCTCCACAGAGTCTATTTTTTCTTCAATCTTAACTACAGGTTTCGAGAGGAGGGCGGAGAGCAAAATAAGAGCTCCCAGTAGGCCATATCCCCACGACCAAGCAAAGGATTGAGAGGAAAGATTCAGGGCTGGTTCTACCAAAAACGGATAGGACAACAACGCAAGCATGGAGCCAATATTGCTTGCGGCATAGAGGAAATAAGGATTTCCAGCCCGTTCATGCGCGGTTTTTGAAAACCATTGTTGAAGCAGCGGAGCGGTTGCCGAAAGGATAAAGAAAGGACCCGCCGCCATCCCCAACATCGTACGAAGTTGCCACATCATAGGGTCTTGTCCGGTAGGCTCAGCCCCCGGGGTGAGGGCGAGAGGCAACGACAAAGCGGCTAGGACAAAAAGGGAAAGGTGGACAATATACTGGCTGCGCACCGGAACAAAACGGGCCATTCCATGAGCGTAGGCGTAGCCTCCGAGGAGAAGAACCTGAAAGAACAGCATGGCCGTGTTCCACACAGAAGGCCCCCCTCCAAGCAAGGGAAGGAGATATTTGCCAACCATGGGCTGAACAATGAATAGCAGATAAGCACTCAGAAAGACGGCTGCTGTCATGACATAGGCATAAAAGCGCATTTGAATCCCCAAGAAAAAGAGAGCGGCACGGCGGAACAGCTCTATTTCTACAGGTGATTCGGGGGATTATAAAGGCTTTTCGCTTCTTTTTGGTTAGCTTCCACCTAATACCAACGCAGGACTTTGTCCGATTTGGGGGCCTGGTTTAGGACCTGACAGTCTTACATCCTCAGCGATAGAATCTCGTGCCTTTTCGATTTTTCTATTATGGTCATCCGCTATAC
>CAYZAR010000111.1:0-5491 GCA_964476455.1 uncultured Micavibrio sp. | reverse complement strand
AACGGGAACTTGCCAAGAAACAGGCGAAAAAAGAGTCGATGGCTTCTTAAAAGTAAAAACCCCCCAGTTGCGGGGGTTTTTTATAACCCCATTAACATTTTGGAAGTTTTATAGTAGAATCACCCACGTGAGAGTTCTCTCAATTCTTTGTTTTTACTTTTTTTGTCTTGTTTATGCACAGAAATATCCACAGATGTCAGGTCTTCCTGCTAGCACTTTCTCTGATTCTGGGGGGATGTGCGGGGGATCCTGTGACTCTCGGGTCTGCTGAGCATGACCAGCTCTTGGTGCGGGATCGTGCAGCTGCTGAGCAAGGACAAATGGTTCAAATCTCTTTGACAGAGGCTCTTCGGCGTGGGGTTGAACGCAACCTTGATGCGCGTGTGGCCGCTATGGAAGTTCTTGTTGCTCAAGGGACGATTACGCTTGATGAAATAAATGCTCTTCCTTCAATAAAAGGATCCAATTCTCATGTGCGTCGTTCTAATGATGGGGCAACATCAAGTCGGTCGGTTCTGAGTGGTTTGCAATCTCTTGAGCCTTCCCAATCCACCGATGAAGAACGTCGGGTTCTTGAGTTGTCAACGAGTTGGAACTTGCTTGATGCAGTCTTGGCTTTGAGCGAAGCGGACTCGGCAAAAGAAAGCGTCAAAATTTCTGGCGAACGCTATGCTAAGGTGGTTCAAAATATCGAACGGGATATTTATGCGGCTTACTGGCGGGCCTTGGTTTTTCAGCAGAATCGGGGAGAAAGTGAATCGTTGCTAACTGAAAGTGAGGAGCAAAGCGATAAGCTCACGAAGGCAGTTGACGAAAAGTTACTCTCTGTTGATGCGGCTGGCGATAAAATATCGCGCCTTACTGAGCGGCAGCGCAGCTTGCAAGAGATTTATGACCGTTTAAGCCTTTCCCAATATGAACTCAAAGGACTCTTGTCATTACCACAAGGAACGAACCTTGCTCTTCTCTCGCCATCTGCGTCACAGGAAAAAGCCTATCAACCTATTCTTGCCGGAGAGGTGAGCGCACAGGAATGGCAGGCTCTTAAAAGTCGTCCAGAAATGCGCGAAGATATTTTGCAAAAAAATATTGCTTTGGACGATATTCGTCGAGAAGTCATTAAAACTTTTCCCGGGGGGGAGCTTTTACTTTCTTACAACCGTGATGGAAATCGGTTTTTACAGCAAGGCGATTGGACCATATTTTCAGCCAGCATTACTCAAAATATACTAAATATCTTTACTCTGCCCTTCCGTTATTCCGCAGCCAAGGATAAGGCCACACTGGCGGACGCTAAAAGACAGGCTCTTTCTGCGGCAATCCTTGCGCAAGTCCATATTGCACGGCAAAGATTAGGAAATAGCGAGAAAGTTTATAAGAACAGTGTGCGAAGCTCAAAGGTTTTGCGGCATCGCTCTGGAACGGCACTGGCGGCCAAAGAGGCAGGGTTTTCTTCGGGATATGATTCCTTAATAACACGCATGGACGGACAAATTGATCTCTTGCGTAGCCAAATGGCTATGGCGGATCTTCAAGACTCTTATGCGGCTATGGTTAGCACGTTGGGCGGGAGACTTTCAGAGAGCGGAGGGGTAAGATGAAACTTCCGCGCAAGGCGTTGCCGCTAATGGGTCTTTTGTTGATTGCTTGGGGAGCTTTTGCTCTTCCGGCCTTCTCTGAGACACCAATTTGGATTTTGGATGGGACTGAGGAAGAGTCTTCTGTTCTACCGCCAGCTTCTTCTTCCGCGCCGCGCTTGGTAACGCTGAGTGAACTAAAGGCAATGAAGGAACAACAGAAACAGGTGGAGGCTCTAGCTCAAATTGAACCAGCCAGTGGAAAGGAGACTGCCGAAGGTGTGCGCTCTGACTGGGTTCCTGAAACTGAAAAGTTAAGTGTTGAGGCTGTACTGGTTCCGCGCCGTGCAACTGTCGTTTCTAGCAGTCAAGACGGCAAGATCGCTGAGATACCTTTTGAAAGTGGGGATTTGTTTAAGGCTGGCGATGTTCTTGTGCAGTATGATTGTGCTGATCTTGCAGCAGAACGAGAAATCGCTGGAATTGAGAAAAAACTGACGGGAAAGAAGAAAGAGGGAGTTAATCGTCTGTTCAAACTGGATATTATTTCAGACGTTGATCGTTTGAGTGTGGAAACGGAGGACAAACAGGCGGCAGCAAAGGTTACGCTTTATCAGTCTCGTCTGGAATCCTGCACCATTCGTGCTCAGTTTGATGGGCGGGTTACCAAGCGGCTTGCAAACTCAGGCGAATATACGCGCACTGATCGTGTTTTAATGGAGGTTGCTTCGAACGAACCTCTGCAAGCCCAATTTCTTTTGCCTTCAAAATGGTTGCGCTGGGTCAACACTGGTGCGCCGTTGACTATTTCTATCAATGAAACTGAGCGCAAATATTCAGCTCGTGTAAGCCGACTCTACGGTGAAATTGATCCTGTGAGCCAGTCTATCCAAATGGTTGCAACGCTTGATGCGTATAACGATCCTCTTCTTCCCGGGATGAGCGGAAAGGCAGTTCTGGATGTTGGGGAAATCCAAAACGCCGGAGTTAGAGGCTATCTACAATCCGCGCATAACCCGTAAAAGTTGTCATGGAAAAGTTATTTACCCTTCTGGCTCTTCAGCGACAGGCTTTGGAAGCCAAAACGCAACAAGCGTTGTCTCATGTCATGGTCAATGAAACGCTCCGGCTTATTTCCTACAAACAAGCGATTTTTTGGCGAAAAAATGAAGACTCCGTTTCTTTAGAAAAAATTTCTGGAAACGCGGTACTTGATGAAAAAAGTCTGTTTGCACAGGAGTTGAAATCTGCGCTTATTCCGCTTTTTTCTGATGAAAACGAGGGAATTAAAACTTTCGTTCATAACCAAAAATCAGTTGCTGTCGTTTTTCTGCATACGCCAGAGGATGGACTTTTGGGGGGGCTTTGGCTGGAGAATGACCACGCGTTTTCAGAAGCGGAACTTCAAATTCTTGATGAGCTGTCAGTTACTTATGCGCAAAGTCTTGCTTTACGTATTCTGCGGACGAGATCTTCTTTTTTCAAAGTTGGACGCTACAAAAAAATTATTTTAATCGGAGTTTTTCTTGCTGCTTTTTGTCCAGTGCGTCAGACCATCACGGCTCCCGCCGAGGTCGTGGCACAAAATGCTAATTATGTGACAGTTCCCTATGAGGGGATGGTTGAGAAAATTCTTGTTGATCCCGGGAGCGTCGTTGAGAAAGGTCAAGTTCTAGCTCTCATGGAGAGTAGCACTCTGTCGGCGCAGGCAACAATGGCGGAACAGGCTTTGGCAGTTACGGAGTCTTCTTTGTCGCGGCTACGGCGAGAGGCCTTGAGTAATCCAGACAAAAAAAACGACCTAAATCTTTTGGAATCCGAAATTGAAGAGAAAAAGATTGAATACGCCTACGCTAAGCAACGGCAAGATGAGAGTAAAATCAAAGCTCCCAAAGCGGGGACGGCCATTTTTTCGGATGCCAGGAAACTTGAAGGAAAACCTGCGCGCATGGGGGAAGTTCTGATGATGGTTGCGGATCCTCTGGAGTCCGAGTTGTTGATTCGTGTTCCAGTTGATGCACTTATCCCTGTTGAAAAATCGGCACAGGTTCGTTTCTATCTCAATGTTTCTCCGTTCTCGGGAAGAGAAGCGTTTTTGACAAGTATCGGATATCAGGCAAGTCCAGATCCAGACGGACTTTTGACCTACAAGTTACGAGCAGGAATTAAAGATATGGACGGCCTGCGCATCGGCTGGCAAGGAACAGCTAAAATTAAAGGGGAATGGACCGTTTTATCCTACGCGTTGCTCCGCAGGCCATTGATTGCATTCAGGCATCTGACAGGAATCTAAAATGAATCCACAGCAAGATTTCAAATTGCCTTCGCTGTCTCCCTTTCTCAAGCTCTATAAAGCTCCCGATGACCAAAGAAGTGGGGAGCCAGTTTGGACCATTCACAACCCTTCTGCTAATACATATTTTCGTTTGAACTGGTTTGGTTTTGAATGCGTTTCTCGGTTTTCTTTTCACAAAACAGCGCAGAGCCTCAAGCATGCGGTTGAAAAAGAAACAACTTTGCGTGTTGATCTGTCAGAAATCAAAGAGTTGGTAGAATTTCTAAATGCGAGTGGTCTGACCGTTCTTGCTGACCAAAAGATATTATCTTCTGCCCATAAAGAACAAAAATTGTGGCAAAAGCTTTTACAAGGGTATCTTTACTTTACCATTCCTTTGTGCTCGCCCCAGAGTTTTTTAACTCGCACATTGCCGATGGTAAAGCCTTTGCTTTCCGCGCAGGCAAACTACCTTATGGCCGGAATTTTTCTAGTGTCTCTTGTGATGACTTCTCAAAGAGCCGACGAGTTTTTTCACACTTTCACAGGTATGTTTTCGTTAGAAGGGGCTGTTCAAATTGCTCTTACTCTTTGCTTTGTAAAAATTGTTCATGAGATGGGGCATGCTTTCACAGCGGTTAAACATGGGGTTCCTGTTCCGCACATGGGTTTGGCTTTTATGGTTTTTTATCCAGTACTCTACACAGAAACAACTGGAAGCTGGCAGTTGTCTTCGCGCAAGGCTGCATTTGAAATTGGCTTTGCGGGAGTCAGGGCCGAATTTTTTCTAGCGACTCTTGCTCTTTTGTTGTGGAATTTCCTTCCCACAGGTTCTGTCATGCAGAGCCTTTGTTTTACGGTGGTTGCGGTTTCCTTGGTCAGTTCTTTGTTGGTAAACTTGAATCCGCTCATGCGCTTTGACGGATATTATATGCTATCGGATCTCATGGGGATTGAAAACCTGCAGAGCCGCTCTTGCAATTTTGCGCGTTGGCAGGTGAGGCGTATTATTCTAGGTATTAAAGATGAGCCGCCCGAAGAACTTGATGCAAAAACCGAAAAGTTTCTAACTTTGTTTGGTTCAGCACTTTTGATCTATCGTTTTTTCCTCTTCTCAGGAATTGCGTTTGCGGTGTATCATATCTTTTTCAAACCTCTCGGCCTTATTCTTATGCTCGTTGAGCTATGGGTCTTTATCGCGCTTCCGGTTTTATCTGAGCTAAAAATATGGAACACGCGCCGCCAAGAAATTTTCAAAATGCCTCGAGCAAAAGTAATGACGTTCGCCGTTTTCCTGCTCTCTCTTTTATTTGTTTTGCCAATTCATAATCAGATTAACCTTCCTGCTGTTGCTCATTCTGCGCAGTACACAGATGTCCATGCTCCGGATTCAGCTATTGTAATGGATATGTTTGTTCGAGAAGGTGATCTGGTCAAAAAAAACGATGTTCTGGTTGTTCTAGAGTCTCCTGTGCTGGAGCACCGTTACGCGCTCGCAGAACAAGAGCTGATTAAACTAGAAACCTTGAAGCGGCGTGTGCAAACGGATTCGTCTTTGATCTCAGACCGTTTCTCCAGCGTGGATGAAAAAATAGAAGAAGCTCAGAAAAAACTTTCTATGATTGCGGAGCAGAAAGAC
>CAYZAR010000110.1:0-5569 GCA_964476455.1 uncultured Micavibrio sp. | reverse complement strand
CTACTAACCACAGCTGGCTACGATGTTATGGCGTTGGATAGCCCCGCCAAAGCTCTTGATCTCTCAGAAAAAGGGGAGCAGTTTGACCTGATTATTTCTGACATTGAAATGCCGGATATGAATGGGTTCGAGTTTGCCGAGAGAATCAGATCTGGTGGAGCGTGGCAAGACACGCCAATGTTGGCTCTTACTTCTCATGCAACACCTCAAGATATTGATCTCGGCATGAAAGTTGGTTTCAACAAATACGTTGCTAAATTTGACCGCGAGACCTTGCTCTCCGCCCTTTCACAAACTTTGGCTGCACAAGGAGGTCAAGCATGAGTGCCCACCCACCCCTTTCTGAAATTCTGGACGACAGAAACTCCCTTAATCTAGGAGCCACCAAGGACTTTTTGACCGTAAAAATCGGCGGTCAAATGTTTGGTATTCCTATTTTACAAGTGCAGGATGTTCTGGGAGAACAACGTGTCACCCATATTCCTCTTGCTCCTCCCCAAGTTTCTGGCTCTTTGAACCTACGGGGACGTATCGTCACAGCGGTCAATGTCCGAAGATGCCTTGGCTTGCCCCCGCTTGAGAATGTTGAAAACGAAATGAGCGTAGTCGTTGATCATGATGATGAGCTATATAGCCTTGTCATTGACGAAGTCGGGGACGTTCTTTCTCTCAACGAAAGTGAGTATGAGCAGAATCCTGCTACGCTTGATTTGCTCTGGCGATCTGTTTCTCTCGGGGTATATCGTCTGGACGGAAAAATTCTGGTGATTCTGGACGTTCCCAAACTTCTTTTATCCCTACACCGCCCTAATTAATTCTGACTTACTGACCTTTCGTTAAGGAATTGGCCAGTATAATCTAAACGATGGAGATTTCTGTATGAAACTGTGTTTGATCGTGGATGATAGCCGTGTGGTCCGTAAAGTCGCTAGGCGCATTGTAGAAGAGATCGGTGGATTCACCTGTGAAGAAGCCGAGGACGGGCAGCAGGCCTATGAGGCCTGCCAGAAGAAAATGCCCGAAGCGATTCTGCTCGACTGGAATATGCCGATAATGAGCGGGATTGAGTTCCTTGAAAAACTTAGAGCCATGCCCTCTGGCGCAAACCCTAAGGTTGTCTTTTGCACTACAGAAAACGATATGTCGCACATTCAAAGAGCAATGGTGGCAGGAGCGAATGAGTACATCATGAAACCGTTTGACACTGAAATCATCAAATCAAAATTTATCCAGATCGGTTTGGTTGACGAGGTTTAGTTAGTTTTTATTTTTCTACTGCCTGCGTGTGTTATTTTTTGAAGGTCTTTCTCTTATGTCTCTTTCCCCCAGCTCATCTCCATCTGCCGACACCGTGAAAGTCATGGTGGTTGACGACTCGGCTGTGATTCGTGGATTTCTTACCAAAATTCTTGAAACAGACCCCCATATCAAAGTTCAAAGCTCGGCTCAGAACGGAGAAATTGCGATCAATAACCTGGCACGACATCCTCATGATATTATCATTCTTGACGTTGAAATGCCGATTATGGGGGGCTTGGAAGCCATCCCTAAACTGCTCCAGATCCAGCCTGGCATTAAGATTATTATGTGCTCAACGTTGACTTCAGAGAACGCCCACACATCACTCAAGGCCATGGAGCTCGGTGCGGTTGATTGTGTTGCCAAACCATCCAGCACGCAGGATATGTATTCCAAGGATGCCTTTCGTGACATTTTAACTCATACAGTTCTATCTATCGCTGGATTCAAGGAGGAACGGAAAAATAACAGCTCCGCATCAAAGCCAACATCTTCTGCTCCCGCGACCAGCAGCGGCGCACGACTTCACCCGACATTGGGGAATACCGTCACTTTGCGTAGCTCAAACGAGGGGTACTCAGGGAAGCCGGATCTCTTGGCGATCGGCAGCTCGACTGGCGGACCAAACGCCCTCTTCAAGGTTTTGTCGGGCCTGAAGGGAATAGATATCCCCATCATCGTAACCCAACATATGCCGCCAACCTTCACCAAGATTCTGGCGGAACATATCGAACAACAGACAGGGTTGCCAGCGATTGAGGGGGCAGAGGGAATGCCTCTTGTTTCTGGACGTGTTCATGTTGCCCCTGGCGGACATCATATGCTCGTTGTCGGTACTCCTGGCAAAGCTGTCATAAGAATTGACGATGGTCCACTGGAGAACTTTTGTCGTCCTGCTGTTGATCCTATGCTCAGAAGCGCGATCAAAGTCTATGGGCAGAAAATGCTAACGGTCATTCTGACTGGCATGGGACAGGATGGGTTAAATGGCTCGCGGGAAGTTGTTGCTGTTGGTGGGCGCGTAATTGCTCAAAATGAGGCCACCAGCGTTGTGTGGGGCATGCCGGGAGCGGTCTCTTTGGCTGGCCTTTGTACAGCAGTTCTTCCTCTTGATGAAATTGCTCCGTGGCTGCGCAAATCAGCCTTGCGTTTAGGTTCGGGATAAGGTTTATACACATTATGAAAGTCGCAGATTTTGAACTTTACAGAGGTCTTCTCTACGAAAAATCCGGATTGGTTGTTACACCAGATAAGTCCTACTTACTTGATTCTCGGCTAACTCCGATTGCCAAGAAATGGAACTTCCCCTCTTTGGAAATGATGACAATGCAATTGCGGGCCATCCCCGATCAGGCTCTGATAAAAGACATTGTCGAGGCCATGACGACTAACGAAACGTCATTTTTTCGTGATACAAAACCGTTTCAGTTATTTCAGGAAGTTGTCCTTCCCCATATGCTGCAAGCCCGAGCAACAAAAAAAACCGTCCGCATTTGGTGCGCAGCAAGCTCCAGCGGTCAGGAACCCTATTCTCTTGCTATGATTCTGAAAGAAAAAGAAGCTCAGCTCAAAGGATGGAAATTCGAAATCACGGCCACCGATCTCTCCGAAGAAATTCTTGATCAGGCAAGAAAGGGTGTTTACACCCAATTCGAAGTTCAACGAGGATTGCCTATTCAGTACTTGATGAAATATTTTGAACAAGCAGGAGAAACTTGGAAACTCAAGGACGAGATTAAAAACTCTGTTCGGTTTGGGACTTTCAACTTGCTGGGCGACATGACTCGTATGGGGACGTTTGATGTTATTTTTTGCCGCAATGTGTTGATTTATTTTGATGAAAAAACCAAAGCTGGCGTGCTCGAAAAAATGTCCCGCATTCTTGAAAAGGATGGGTTCTTGTTTTTAGGTGGCGCAGAAACTGTTTTGGGCATTACTAACAAGTTTTCTCCCATGCCTGAAAAACGGGGGCTTTACATCAAACCAGAATCACAGGGCCAAGCGGCTCCTCAACAACCTAGCAGCTCCACCAGCACCCCTCCTCCCCCTGCCGGAGGATCTGGATTGCTTAAGCGTTTTTAGCCTCTATCCCAAAGAGCAGCACTATGCTAAAAGATCGGCTCTTCCCTTTTTCTGAGCCTGAGGAGTTTTGGCCTATGTCTGTTTTCGTTGCCCCCCGCACAACCCCCTTCCCTGAACACACAAAAATCAAAACTGCTTTAATATCGGTTTCAGACAAGACAGGGTTGTTTGACCTTTCCAAGACTCTTACAAACGCAGGGATCAAGATTCTTTCAACGGGAGGGACCGCCAAATTTTTGCGGGAATCCGGTGCCTGTGTAACAGATGTTTCCGACCATACAGGCTTTCCTGAAATCATGGGCGGACGAGTCAAAACGCTACATCCGAAAATTCATGGTGGCTTACTGGGCCTACGCGATGATGAGGAACACAAATTCGCTATGAATGCACATCAGATTGAGGGCATTGATCTTTTGGTCGTCAACCTCTACCCCTTTCGTGAAACCGTAGCCAGCGGAGCCGATGCTGACACTTGTATTGAAAACATTGATATTGGAGGTCCGGCGATGATTCGCGCTGCGGCCAAAAACCATGGCTTTGTAACCGTTATCACCGACCCAAAAGATTACGGTGCTCTGATCGAAGAGATCAAAGCTGGCGGGCCAAGTCTTGATTTTCGGCGACGCATGGCAGGTAAGGCCTTTACCACAACAGCTTCTTATGATTCGGCTATTTCCAACTGGTTTAACAACCAGCAGGATCAACTCTTTCCGAGTACGTTGACCCTCTCGGCCAGTTTGGTTGATACACTGCGCTATGGCGAAAACCCCCACCAATTCGCAGCCGTCTATAGCGATGGCTCTGGCCGTTCGGGCGTTGTGAATGCGCATAAGATTCAAGGAAAAGAACTTTCCTATAACAACCTCAATGATACAGATGCCGCTTTCGAATTGGTTTCAGAATTTTCAGACCCTACTGTTGCCATTATCAAACACGCCAACCCCTGCGGTGTGGCAACGGGGGCATCAATGTTAGAAGCCTATCATGCTGCGCTTGCCTGCGATCCGGTTAGTGCCTTTGGGGGGATTATTGCTCTGAACCGTGAGCTGGATGCCGCAACAGCAGCAGAGATTATCAAGATTTTCAGTGAAGTCATTATTGCCCCGAGTATTACACCGGAAGCCCTCGAAATTCTCAAATCCAAAGACAAAGTCCGCGTGCTTACAACAGGGAGCCTGTCTGGAACCGATCATTCCCGCATGACCCTGCGTACGCTCTCTGGCGGATGGCTTTTGCAAACCGCCGACAGTGCCAAAGTTCGTCAGGACCAGCTGGAAGTTGTAACCAAACGAAGCCCCACCGAAAAAGAACTGAACGATCTGATTTTTGCCTTCCGTGTTTGTAAACACGTCAAATCAAATGCCATCGTCTATGCAAATGGCCTAAAAACAGTCGGAATTGGCGCGGGACAGATGTCTCGCATTGACTCAAGCCGCATTGCCGCATGGAAAGCGGGAGAAATGGGAACGGCTATTGCCGGATCGGTTGTGGCTTCGGATGCTTTCTTCCCCTTCCCCGACGGATTGCTAGCCGCCGCCGATGCGGGAGCTACAGCCGTCATCCAACCCGGAGGTTCCATTAAAGATAAAGATGTGATTGCCGCCGCCGATGAGCGGGGTCTTGCCATGGTCTTTACCGGTATCCGCCACTTTAGGCATTAAAAGATAAGTTTTAATATACATAACTTTTGACACTCGCCATAACTTCTGGTATCCCTTACTCCCACTGGGAAAGATTATTTAAAAAGGGTGTATGACAGATGGCTGAACAAATAAACAATACTGATGATGGAACAAGGGCAGAAGTTAAGGCTTATATAGCAGAAAAACAAAAAAATGCCGAGACAGCGGCAGCGTGGGGACGCCGCGCTCGTGTGGCTCGTCTTCTCTCTGGAGCAAGTCTTCTGGCTGCTGGTTTGTATGCCGGAGGGGCTGCCATCTCGTTTTACTTCCCCTCAACAGGGAGTTCTCTTATCAACGCCTTGCCCCCGACCCATGTTTTAACCTTGGCAGGACACCAGCAGGGCGCATCGGCAAAGATAAACTGGGAGTTGGCCAAGGCCCACGGAGACTATGGGTATAAAGTTCAACTCATAGTTGCCGCAAATGCACGGAAGATGCTGTATGTGAATGCTAATACCAACCTGAGAACGAAATGACTCTTTATGGATTCGCAAGGAGAGAAATAT
>CAYZAR010000109.1:0-5711 GCA_964476455.1 uncultured Micavibrio sp. | reverse complement strand
GAATTGGCCACGAACGCCACTTTGGCTTCGCCAACTTGAACAACTTGGAAAGCGGCAACATCAATTGCGCCAGGTGTTTTTTCGTTGATTTTAGCGGCCACTTCTTCAAGAGGAGCAGAAATCATAGCAATATTGGCTTTGCCTTCGGCAAGGTCTGTCAAACCGTGGCCAGATCCGTTGGCAACAACAGTCAATGTGTGACCGCTAGCTTTTTCGATGTCGGCTTTATGGGCTTCAACCAAAGCACCCGCCACTGTTGTGGAACCGTTAACTTTTACTTCTGCAGCAGAGGCAGAGGTTGCCACCAACATGGTGCCAGCCAAAATGAGAGCAAGAGTCTTTGTGAACATTTTTTGGTCCTTTTATGATAAGTTTTTGAAAATAATGTCCTGCACGGGCGGCAGGTTCTTAAGATACGCAGTCTGTTTAGTAATCTATTTTTGAGCTTAAAACAATAGCCCTCCCCCTCATCTACAAAAAATTTCAATAGCACTACCGCATAGCGGATACATCTGCAAAATATGGACAAACGAACCAGAAAGATTTACCTTTAATCCTACCCACCAATCCTTGGGACTATACAATTAGATGTCTCGTAGAACCAGCCTTTATCTGATGGCGAAACCATGTTACCTGACGCTTTGCGTAGTGCCGTGTTTCGTTCTGAGCAAGAAAAATGGCGGTCTCCAAGTCTATCTCGCCATGAAGGTAATCTCGCAAAGGCTGCACCCCGAGCGCATGGGTTAATGCCGCATTGGCGGAGATATTACCAAGTTCTATTTCCTCATCAAAGTGGCGCACTTCCTCAAGCACCCCTTGCTCAATCATTTCGACAAAACGGCGATTACACCGTTCATAGAGAGTCTCCCTCTCGGGCAGAATCAGGTGAATATCGAAATGAAGGTCAGAAGCAGGGGGCTGCTTGGGGAGACTTTGCCAGTAAGACAAAGATTTTCCCGTATGCGTCTGAACCTCCCATGCTCGAATAAGCCGCTGACGATTTTTGGGATCAAGCCGAGAGGCTGTTTCGGGATCTTCCTCACGCAGAACTTGAAAAAAGGCATCAACTCCAACACGGTCCATCAACTCTTCACCCAACAAGCGCACCTCATCAGGAATTTCAGGAATAGGAGAAAACCCCTCTAAGAGAGCTTTTAGATAGAGTCCTGTACCGCCCGTTACAATAGGCAAAATTCCCTTTGCCAAGGCTGTTCTGATTTCTGCAAGAGCAAGCCCGCACCATTTCACAGCATCGCAAGAATCCTGCGGAGCCAGAGCAGCATAAAGCTTATGAGAAACGGAACATTTATCGCTTTCCGAAGGTTGGGCCGTTAGAATGGGAAGTCCATCGTAAAGCTGCAGGGAGTCGGCATTGACAATAACAGCTCCACCCTTTGCTTCTCTTTCTTGAGCTTTCTGAAGCGCGGCGGCCGACTTTCCGCTGGCCGTCGGCCCAGCGATTACCAGAACTCGCGCTTCATCTTCAACCACGATTAAGGCTTTTTGGACTTAAAGCGAAGAGCCACAAAGCGAACATCTCCCTTACCCTGACGATCCACTAGCAGCAAAACAGACGACTTCTTAGCCTTCTCTGCTTCGTCTACCAGCTTCTTGGCTTCAACTGCGGTGTTTACAGGTTGCTGGTTGATTTCAAGAATTAGGTCCCCGGGCCCTAGAGTTTTTTCGGCTGCTTCACTGGCCGGTTGCACTGCTGTTACCACCACACCTTTTGCATCCTCGGGAATGGAGTAAGTATCCTGCAAAACTGGTGACAAATCAGACAGACTCATACCGAAACTAGGGATCTCGGTTCCTTTGCCAATTGGAGCCGCTTTTCCCCCTTTGGCCTCAACCAAACCTTGTTCCTCGGCTTTTTCGAGTTCGCCGACAGAAACTTTGGTTGTTGCTGTTTTCCCTGCCCGCCAGTAGAGAACACTCGCCTCGGTCCCGATAGGAGTTTCCGCAACAATACGAGGCAATTGACGCATCGCATCCAGTTTTTGCCCGTTTAGCTCCAAAATGACATCTCCTGGTTCCAATTTGGCTTTTTCAGCCGGCCCCCCGGGAGTCACGCTTGCAATCAAGGCCCCCCGAGTTTCTTTCAAACCAAGCCCCTCGGCAATCTCATCCGTAACGGTTTGAATTCGAACACCAATCCATCCCCGACGAGTTTTTCCATACTGAGTCAACTGGTCAATCACGGGCTTTGCAAGATTAGAAGGAATGGCAAAACCGATCCCCACAGACCCACCTGTTGGAGAGAAGATAGCGGTATTGATTCCGATCACTTCACCTTTCAGGCTAAACAGAGGCCCCCCCGAATTACCTGGATTGATGGAAGCATCCGTTTGAATAAAATCATCGTACGGCCCGGCATTGATATCCCGCTTGCGAGCGGAGATAATCCCACTGGTCACCGTCCCGCCAAGACCAAACGGATTGCCAATTGCCAGGACCCAATCCCCTACGCGCATAGTGTCGCTGTTCCCAAAAGAAACCGCTGTCAATTTATGCTTGTCGGTCTTTACTTTGAGCAGAGCAAGGTCTGTTTTCTCATCTTTTCCTACAATCTCGGCATCTAAGACTGTATCATCATGCAAGGTCACCCGCACTTCATCGGCATCTCGAATGACGTGATTATTGGTGACAATCAGACCCTTGTCAGCGTCAACAATAAACCCAGACCCCAGAGATGTTGCAGGCAAAGCAGAGGAAGGACCACCTTCCCCACCACCACCATTATTTTCCTGATTGCGGCGAAACTCTTTGAAAAAATCTTCAAAAGGGGACCCAGGAGGGAACTCCGGCATTTCCGGCATTTCGTCGGAAGTCTCCACTTTTTGGCTGGACGAAATATTAACCACAGCCGGAAGTAATCTGGCTGAAAGGTCTGCAAAACTTTGCGGAGCCCCTTGGGGGGGAGCCACCTCAGTTTTTTCTTTTTCCTTGCCAAAAAGCTCCGCACGAGCCAACCCACCACTCACCAAAAGCGCAGCAAAACAGATCACAACAAAAGCTTTTAAGAGCATACGGCGCAAAATATACCTCCGAACAACGGTTGATCTATCTGGGGAAGGATGTTTCTAACGGAGAACAATCTAGGATCATTCTCCTTCAGGGTCAACGGGTCTCCCCTTATAATTTAAGGAGTTTTAGGGTAAGACTAAAAAAACAGAAAGCGAAAGGATCTCAGATGAAACGCTTTGAAGATTTGACAGAACAAGAAATTCTTGCCCTTGCCGTTTCAAGCGAAGAAGAAGACTCGCAAATTTACATGAGTTTTTCCAACCGTTTGAGAGATACTTTTCCCGCCACAGCCCAGATGTTCGAAGATATGGCGATGGAGGAACAAGGTCATAAAAATATGCTGCTGGATGTTTTTCGCCGCAGATTTGGAGAAAGGATGCCCTATATCACGCGGCAAGATGTTCGGGGATTTATGCGGCGGACCCCCATCTGGCTCATGGATAATTTGAGAATTGATGCCGTACGGCGGCAAGCCGAGTTAATGGAACTCGAATCTTCCCAGTTTTATGCACGGGCAGCCAGCATGGCCCAAGACATTGAAGTTCGCAAACTCCTTGGCGATCTTGCCTTATTCGAAAAAGGCCATGAAGCGAAAGCCACTGAAATTGAACGAAAAAACCTCCCACTTGATACCCGTTCAGAAGAGGACAAACTTTCTCACCGCTTATTCGTACTGCAAGTTGTACAACCCGGGTTAGCCGGTCTCATTGACGGATCGGTTTCCACACTTGCTCCTATTTTTGCAGCCGCCTTTGCAACTCACAGTTCACATGATGCCCTTCTAGTAGGAGTTGCCGCCTCGCTAGGAGCAGGTATCAGTATGGGTCTCACCGAGGCTATGTCAGATGATGGTGAAATTACTGGCCGTGGTCATCCATGGCTGCGCGGCATTGTCTGTGGCTTGATGACTACCATAGGTGGCTTGGGCCACACCCTGCCCTATTTAATTTCGGACTTCTGGAGTGCAACATTGGTTGCAGCAATTGTTGTTGCGCTTGAGCTGATCGCCATCTCATGGATTCGCTGGAAGTACATGGAAACGCCCTTTGGCTCTGCCATTATCCAAGTTCTTTTTGGCGGAGCCTTGGTCCTTGCCACGGGCATTCTCATCGGTAGCTCCTAGAGCGTTTTCTTGACAAGAACGTGTTTCTTTCTCCCAGAGGACAGCTTGATATAGCCTTGCGTTGTAAAATCGTCGAGCGTCAAAACCTGCTGTCCATCATAGACAGTTTCGTCGTTGACTCTGGCTCCACCACCTTGAATCAGCCGCTTAGCCTCACCATTGCTTTCCACAAGACCAGACTGGCGGAAAAGATCGACAACGCAAATACCTGCCTTCAATACCTCTTCGCTCAAACTCAAGACAGGGAGATCGGCCCCCACACCGCCTTGTTCAAAAGTCTGACGAGCTGTTTCCGCAGCAAGTTTTGCTGCGGTTTCACCATGCAGCATTTTAGTGGTTTCAAAGGCAAGGATCTTCTTGGCTTCATTGATTTCTGCATCCTTGAGAGATTCAAGTTTTTTGATTTCTTCAATCGGTAACGTGGTAAACAGGCGCAAGAATTTCCCAACATCTGCATCCTCAGTATTGCGCCAGTATTGCCAGTAATCGTAGGGAGATGTCATATCCGCACGTAGCCAAACTGCTCCACCTTCAGTCTTGCCCATTTTTTGACCCGAAGCTGTGGTCAACAAAGGAACGGTCAGAACAAAAAGCTCTTTACCTTTCTTCTTATGAGTCAAATCTACTCCGTTAATCATATTGCCCCATTGGTCCGACCCACCCATTTGCAAAATCGTGCCATAAGATTCGTAAAGATGGAGAAAATCATACCCCTGCATAATCATGTAGTTGAACTCAAGGAAGGTTAGCGGCTGTTCACGGTCGAGACGCAATTTTACCGAATCAAAAGAAAGCATCCGGTTAACAGTGAAACACGTCCCATAATCGCGTAAGAAATCCATATAATTAAGACCCAGAATCCAATCCGCATTGTTGACCATACGGGCATCAAGCGAGCCATCTCCATAACGGATATAAGACGAGAAATTCTGTTTGATACTAGCGATATTTTTTTCAATTTCTTCGCGGGTCAGAAGCGGACGAGTTTTGTCCTTAAAAGAGGGGTCCCCAATCATCGCCGTGGCCCCACCAACGAGGGTCAGGGGCTTATGCCCACATTCCTGAAACCAGTGCATCATCATCATGGATACCATGTGACCCACGTGCAAACTAGGGCCAGTAGGATCGTACCCACAATAGGCAACTTGCGGCCCTTCACAAAGCTTGGCATCCAACCCTTCAAAATTCGAACATTGGTGGATAAACCCGCGCTCTTGCATGGTTTTGAGAAAATCTGATCTGAAGGACATCATGTCAATTTCCGGATTCTTTGTATAATCAATTGATTTTTTGGACTTTCGCAAGCAAATTAGCGAAAAAAAATACCTTTGATAAGAAGAATTTATGAATAGTGCCCTAGGGTTTCCTATATTTGTGACTGGTGGAGCGGGTTTTATCGGGTCACACTTCGTCCGCGACTGGATTCTTACAGAAAAGAGTCCAGTCGTTAACCTCGACAAGCTAACCTATGCCGGAAACCTCGACAACTTGTATGGACTAGAAAACTGTTTAGTCCCATGTTCTTCAGGAGTGGATTTGTACGGAACAATTCAGGTTTTAT
>CAYZAR010000108.1:3395-5738 GCA_964476455.1 uncultured Micavibrio sp. | reverse complement strand
GGGGGGACAAAAGCGGCGGGCTGCTCTTGCCAGAGCTCTTGTTGAGGATCCGGATATTTTATTGTTGGACGAACCAACCAACCATCTGGATTTAGAGATCATTATCTGGCTGGAAAATTATTTGAAATCTTATCGTGGCGCAGTGTTGTGTGTGAGCCATGACCGCGCCTTTCTGGCCAATATTTCGGATAAAGTTTTCTGGCTGGATCGTGGGCGACTACTGGTGTGTCCGCGAGGATATAAATTCTTTGACGAATGGTCTACTGGACTCATTGAACAGGAAGAACGAGAACTTCACAACCGTGAGAAAATGCTCGAAGTCGAAGTGGCGTGGGCGAGCCGTGGGGTTCGGGCACGTCGAAAGCGCAATGTCCGCAGGCTCGCTCTGATGAAGGAAACCCGCGAAAAATTGCGGCAGGACAAATCAGCCTTCTTGCGCATGATGGCCAAGATCGAAATTGAAGGAACCGAAGTCGAGGTTTCTTCCAAAATTGTTGCCGAGTTTATCAAAGTTGATAAATCATTCGGTTCGAAAGTTATCTTGGATAAGTTTTCTTTGCGGATTATGCGCGGAGACCGTATCGGGGTTCTCGGAAAAAATGGATCGGGAAAATCAACTTTCCTCAAATTGTTGGTTGGTGAATTGCAACCCAATATGGGCAAGGTCAAAATCAGCAAAGATCTTGAATTTTCTTATTTTGACCAGAGCCGAAAAGCTCTCGACCCTGACGCTTCTTTGTGGAGTACCCTTTGCCCATCGGGCGGAGATCATATTGATGTCATGGGAAAGTCTCGCCATGTTTGCGGTTATTTGAAAGACTTTCTATTTGATCCAGAAATGGCGCGTCATTCGGTTAAAACTCTCTCAGGTGGGCAGAAGAACAGGCTATTACTTGCCAAGGTGTTGGCTGACCCTAAAAGTTTTCTGATTCTTGATGAGCCAACCAATGACCTTGATATGGATACGCTTGATATGCTGGAAGAGATTATTGCGAATTATCAAGGAACCTTAATCTTGGTCAGCCATGATCGCGACTTCCTCGATCAGACGGTCTCTAAAATTATAGCGTTTGAAGGGAATGGAGTCATTGATGGTTGCATCGGCGGGTATAGTGATTATCTGGAGATGGTGGCTTCTCGGCGTATTCAGTCACCGGTAGTGGCAAGTAAGAACGGGACATCTACCCCTGCTGTCACAGGGGGAGAACCTTCTTCCGCCAAGAAACTTTCTTATAAGCTTCAATACGAATTGGAAAATTTGCCCAAGGTCATTGCGGCTTTGGAAGCGGAGATTGAAGATATTTCTCGTAAACTAGAAGATGCCGATTTGTATGGACGTGACCCCACCTTGTTCCAGACCTATTCGGCGAGACTGCCTTTGGCGGAGCACGAACTTGAAGTCGCCGAAACCCGCTGGCTTGAGCTGGAAGAGATGCGTTCCTCTCTTGCTTAGTTGCTCGCTTCCACGGTCTTCAGCAAAGTCTCAAGGTAATGGGTTTTGATTCCGAACAAAGATTTAGCCTTCTCTATTTTTTTGAGAAGGGAAGTTTTGTCCTTGGGTGGTTTGGATGATTTGATTCCAACAATCATAATATTTTTTGCTGTGTGGACCCCTGAAACAAACTCAAAAATTCTGGTTTTATAGCCAGAGTATTCGAGAAGAAGTGCCCGCAAAGAGTCGGTCAGCATTTCAGCTTCGCGCTCAAGAAAAATTCCATGCTGCAAAAGAAAGTCAAACTGAGAAGGAAGACCATTCTTTTCCATGTCCCTACGGATTTGTTTATGACAGCAAGGGGCTACGACAATTAAATCCGCTCCGGCAGTTATTCCTTTATAGATGGCATCATCGGTTGCGGTGTCGCAAGCGTGCAGGGCAATTAAAATATTCGTGTCGCGACTATCAAAATCTTGAATTGTTCCTTGCGTGAAAGACAGATTTTCAAAACGGGAAGAGTGGGCCACAGAATTTCCAAGATCAACCATGTCTTGCCGACCATCAACCCCGATGATCTCTGGTGTCATGTTTAAGCTGGTTTTCAAATAGTCGGTTAGGGCAAACGTCAAATAACCTTTTCCTGCCCCCATATCCACGATCTTGTGAATATGGTCTTGCGGAATTTCCTTGAGCAAAGCAGAGAGAATTTCAATGTAATGATTAATCTGTTTGTATTTGTCTTGCGATGATTGGATTACTTTTCCACTGTGATCCGTAATGCCAAGCAAGTGAAGATAGGTTTGACCGTTTGGTTGAATAAGGCGTTGCTTCTTCCGGTCATGTTCTAAAGAAGGTTGTTCGGTCAAGCTCGGTGGAAGTTTTTTGATTTTCTGGTTTTGTAAAGCCAG
>CAYZAR010000108.1:1322-3385 GCA_964476455.1 uncultured Micavibrio sp. | reverse complement strand
GATCAAAGAACGTGGTCATCAAGGTAGCGATGTGAAATCCTGTTTGTAGAAGCTCGTCAACCAGATCAATACCATCTGCAGGAAAATAGTTTTTGACGACATCACGCTTGCCGTAGCGGAAAGTAAAACTGAGTTTTTCTTCCCGTTTTATAATTGTTCGCTTCACAAAAACAGATTTGAGGTAAGGTTCTGGCCCCTTATATTGATGTAGTGCAAGTTTTATAAAATCGCCCTCTTTCAGGCTGTTCGAAAGAGATAAAATAAAGTCTTCAAGGACGGTGTTTGACATGATCTGGATTTACGCAGCGTTTTTGTTGCGTGGTGTTTCAGTCAACTGTCCGGTAATCAGACTGCGCACAGGCGGCAAGATGTTCCCAACCTTGAGCAAGGCACTCCGCAAAAACTTGGCGGGGCCATGAGTGTTGGTGTAAAGCCAGACGAGGGCATTGGTCCCCAGATAAATTGGATGTGTCGTGCGGCGATGCTCGGTGTGATAGGCTTCAAGAACGGAGTTCGAGCCAATATCCAGTCCAAGATGGAGAGCGTTTTTGATTTCTTTGGCGAGGGTGTCGGCTCCGCGCAGCCCAAAATTAAAGCCGTGGGCTGTTACCGGATGCATTCCCACCGCCGCATCGCCCATCAAAGCAAATCGGTTCGCATAGAATTTATCGGCATAAACTGCAACCAGAGGGTAGGGATGAAGTTTGCCAATTTTTCGCATAGTTCCAAGTCGGTTTTCAAATCTCATTTCAATATCGGTGTTGAATTCTTCTTCGTCCATTCCCATCACTTCGGCCACTTTGTCAGTAGGCAGAGTAATAACAATTGAAGACTGTTTGCGGTTCATGGGCAAAATAGCCAGAGTTTGATCGTAATGAAAACATTCGTAAGCGATGTGATGATGAGGCAAGTCATGTTCCATGCGGCCCACAATCACCACGCGGCCAAAGTCACGCATTTGCGCTGGAATTCCCATTTTTCTGCGGGTTTCAGAAAAGCGGCTATCTGCAGCGACAATGAGCGGAGCTGTCAAGGTTACTCCGTTTGATAACGTAACCGTTCCCCTTGCTTCGTCTGTCGATGTTTCCGTCACGGAAATATCTGTCATCAGATCAATATTTTTCCACGGCTTGACTGACTGATAGGCTGCACACCGAATGAGGAAATTGGGAACGAGATAACCAAGAGCTTCTTTGCCTGTATTCTTGCTGTCAAAACCAAGGAAGTAAGAGGATGTTCCGTTCAGAACACGCGCTTCACGAATGGGCGATATTTCCTTGGTAGGAATTTCAGACCATATACCCAACTCCTGCATAATTTTCAGGGAGAGGTGAGTCAGGGCAATGTCACGCCCATCTTCTGGAGGGCTGGCCAGAATTTTCTCAGATTGTTTTTCAATGACGCATATTTTCAAATCTGTATCTGCCAGAGCGCGGGCAAAGCTAAGACCCGCAGGTCCGCCCCCAATAATAATCACGTCATAAGAGAGGGAAGATTTCTTGGATAGCTTCGCGGTCATGGTGGTCCTTATTCGGGGCTGAAAAATAGACGTTTCCCCGTTTTAGGACATATCCTTGTCAGAGGCCAGAGAAAGAGAAGAAACAAAGTATGTTTCCATATTGCAAAAGAGTCCTAGCGCGAGGGTTTGCGTGAGGAAGAAGGGCCTTTTGAAGTGGGGCCGCCTTTGCCTCCCCTTCTGTCAGGGCTTGCGCCACGGGAGGAGGGAGGAGCTGATTTTTTGCTGTCACGATCCCATGTTTTTTTCGCGGGTTTGTCATCGGACCAAGACGCTGCCTTCTTTCCTCCCCGCGCTTTATCTGTTCCAGATTTTTCCGATTTCTTCCAGTCGGGTTTTCTGTCACCAGAGTTTCGATTCCCGCGCCTTGTAGAATCACGCCCACGGCCTCTTTCATTTTCAGCAAGAAGTTCCCGCGAGAGAGGCTTGCCTTTATATCCGGCAACTTCCGCGCCGTCTTCTCCGCGCACCAGTTCAAAGATTGTGCTTCCAGTGAGAACATCCACTTCAAAAATACGAATAAGAACAGGGGCTCCAAGCCTAAAGA
>CAYZAR010000108.1:0-1312 GCA_964476455.1 uncultured Micavibrio sp. | reverse complement strand
CTAAAGACCCGCCCTGTTCTTCGCCCAATGAGGGCGTGCTGGGATTCATCGTGGATGTAGTAATCTTGTGGCAAAGAGCGAATAGGGACCAAGCCATCGGCCCCCGTTTGGTCGAGTTTGATAAATAGTCCAAAACGGGTGACTCCACTGATCCGCCCAGAAAATTCTGCCCCGATTTTGTCCGAAAGAAAGGCCGCTGTAAAACGATCCACTGAGTTACGTTCGGCCAAGGCAGAATTCCGCTCCGTTGTGGAAATGTGACCGGAGATTTCTTCAAGACGGACGGCTTCTACATCTGACAACGCCCCTTCGCCAAGGTCGTAGGCTTTAATCAGGCTGCGGTGGACCAGCAGATCAGCATAACGGCGAATAGGGGATGTAAAGTGGGCATAGCGCATTAGCGCAAGCCCAAAATGGCCGATATTTTCGGGATGATAGACGGCCTGAGCTTGAGACCGCAGAATGATTTCATGGATCAGGAAACCAGTCTTTAATTCCTTTGCTTTTTCAAGAATCTGGTTGAGTTGTCCCGAATTGGCAAGGCCCGTTTTGGGAAGAGTCAGGCCAAAGGCATCAAGGAAGGTACTCGCTGCCATCAATTTATCGCCTGTCGGACGATCATGAATACGGTACACGCAAGGAGCTTTTTTGGCCTCTAAAGCTTCGGCGGCGGCAACATTGGCAAGGACCATGAATTCTTCAATCAGGCGGTGAGAGTCGAGCCTGTCCCGAACGGCAACGCCAGTCATGCGTCCGGCATCATCTACCACAATTTTTCGCTCTGGAATATCAAGGTCTAGTGCGCCGCGTTCAACACGCGCCGCATCCAGAATTTTCCATGCGGCATAGAGAGGTTCAATCACGTTTTCCATGATCGGGCGGGTTGTTTCATCGGCATTCCCGTCACGCGCCGCTTGCACCTGTTCATAGGTGAGGCGCGCCCGTGAGAGCATCAATCCGCGCACGAAGGAATGGCGCAGAAGTTTCCCCGCCTTATCAATCCACATATGAACGGCAAGCGTTGCACGCGGTTCATCAGGACGGAGAGAGCAAAGGTCGTTCGAAAGTTTTTCCGGCAACATTGGTAAAACGCGGTCGGGAAAATAAGTCGAATTACCGCGCTCGTAAGCTTCCTTATCAAGAGGGGATTCTGGGCGGACGTAATAGGCAACATCGGCAATGGCAACCAGCAGATGGTATCCGCCGATATTGTGAGGGTCCGTATCCGGATCGGCAAAAACAGCATCATCAAAAACGCGAGCGACTTTGCCGTCAATCGTGACAAGAGCAATATAGAGCAGCTCCGTACGCG
>CAYZAR010000107.1:0-5746 GCA_964476455.1 uncultured Micavibrio sp. | reverse complement strand
ATAAAACCTGAATTGTTCCGTACAAATCCACTCCTGAAGAACATGGGACTAAACATCTACAGTCCTATTGTTATGGCCCAGCGAAGAAAAAGTTGAGCCGAAACATATAAAATAAGGACTGCGGTTGTAACCCTGATCCATTTGGGGTCAATGAGCCGTGCGCCTGACCATGCTCCAATTTGTCCTCCAACCAGAACGGACAGAAAGAGGGGGCCGTAAGCAAGCAAAGAGTGCGCAGTATTTTCTGCGTTTTCTGCTTTTATAAAATGCCCGATCAATCCGGCTGTGGAGTTTAGCAAAATAAAAATGCTGCACATTCCAGAAATTTCTTTTTCTTGGTTTTTTCCCAGAGCATACAAAAGAGGGGAGAGAAAAACTCCTCCTCCTATTCCAACCAATCCGGACAATAAACCAAGACAAAACCCTATGGGGATAGAAACTTTAAGGGGTGAGGATCCGCATTTTTTGTTGTAGAAATTAAACAAAGGTTTTTGCGGTATTTTCAGCATACATATAGAAGAAAGCAGCAGAGACAAGGCCAGCAAAAAAAGAAAAACTGTTTTTGAGATATCGATTTGTCCCCCTATCAATGCTGCAGGAACTGATGAGGCTGCCCATGGAAGAACCATCCTAAAGCAACTGGGGTGCCATTTGGAGAAAGCAATCATTCCGCCAAAAACGACAATAATGTTGCAAGTCAGTGAGACGAGAGGAAAAATGGCTAGATCGGCGTTGGATAGAGCAAGCATGGCACTATAGGTTGATCCTCCTCCGAAGCCGACGCTTGCGTAGACCAAGGCGGTCACAAAGAACGAAAATCCCAACAAAACTACCATAGCGCGAGCCTTGGTAGGCCCGATGGCCGATCATTCCGTTTTTGTAGAAACATTACCCGTCGCAATTGGTTAGTTTCCGAACAAAGTCGGTTAGAGCCGTGAGCCGTCTTCGTTTACAGCGTTCAGCTTCCAAGATGGACTGGGCTTTTTGGATGGATTTTTCAAGGTTGGTGTTGACGATAATATAGTCATATTCGCTGTAGTGGGAAATTTCTTCGGAGGCCTTTTGCATTCGGTCTTGAATGATAGATTCATCGTCTTGTTGACGGGAGCGGAGGCGTCTTTCTAATTCTTCTTGAGATGGAGGAAGGATAAAAACAGTTACAAGGTCGTTAACCAGTTTCTGTTTAAGCTGTTGGGTTCCTTGCCAATCGATGTCAAAAATAATGTCTTGTGAGTTTGCAAGGGCCTCTTCAACAGGCTTGAGGGGGGTTCCATAATAGTTGCCGAAAACTTTTGCGTGCTCAAGCAACTGGTTATTGTCAATCATCGCGGTGAATTGCTCTTTGCTGATAAAATGGTAATCTTTGCCGTCCACTTCCCCCGGGCGTGGGGGGCGGGTGGTTACAGAGACTGAGACCCTTAAATCTGGATCATTGGCCAGCAAAGAACGCGTAATTGTAGTCTTTCCTGCACCGGAGGGTGAGGATAAAATAAACAGCAAACCACGGCGATTGATTGGAAGTAACATGGGCGTATTCTACAGAAATTCATTTCTCCTGCAACAGGGAAGCCGTCTTTGAAAACTATTTTGATTACAGGGGCATCAAGTGGAATTGGTCGCGCTCTTGCGCTCCATTATGCCAAAGACGGGATTCGACTTGCTCTGGCTGGCCGAAACCTTGAAAGGCTTGAGGAAGTCGCTGCTCTGTGTCGAGCAAGGGGTGCGGAAGTTCATTCCGCCCTGATTGATGTGACTTCGGCAGATATTGTTGGCCGTTGGATGCATGATCTGGACCGGCGGTTTGTGCTTGATATGGTGATTGCTAATGCAGGTATTTCTGGCGGGACAGGTGGAGTCGTGGTTGATGAGCTTCCTGCACAAGCGAGAGAAATTTTCTCGGTCAATTTTGAAGGAGTCCTCAACACAATTCATCCTGTTTTACCAGCTATGATGCGGCGCGGGCAAGGACAGTTGGTTATTATGAGTTCTTTGGCGGGAATTGTTCCCCTTCCCGGTGCTCCGGCGTATTCAGCGTCCAAAGCGGCCATCCGTTATTATGGCGAGGCGTTGAATGCTCGTCTTAAACCTTTCGGTGTTGATGTCAGTGTTGTGTGCCCGGGATTCGTTGAAAGTGCTATGACAGCTGCTAATCCTTTTCCGATGCCCTTTCTTCTTTCGGCGGAGAAGGCAGCGTGCCTTATTGCCAAGGGCCTTGACTCCAAAAAAATGCGAATCAGTTTTCCGTGGCCTATGGTTATTGCAATGATGTTTTTGCTGGTGGTTCCACCAGTTTTGCGGGGGCGGCTTTTGGCCAAAGTTCCTGAAAAGCCAGCAAAATTAGGCTATTAATGGTTTTTTATTCGCAGTTGCACATTTTTATTGCAATTTTTGGTGAGTTCCTGTTTCCTTAAAGACATGAGCTACGCTTCTTTCTTATTTTTTGGCAGGTCTGTTACCTTTATAGCACTCTCTGCGAGTGCTACCGCAGCGGGTTGAGCCCGCACAGAACCGACTTCCCCCCTTATTCGCGTGAAGAACGCATTCATATCAAAGATGTTCACTTATTAAGAATTGGCCCGTTAGGCCGCAGGCGGTTACCTCTATGTATTCAGTTTCCTCTCAGCACCATCATTCTCCACGTTCTTTGTATCGGGCGTGTTTTGAAACTTTAACCCCCAACGTGGCCGCAGATTTGCTGGTGTACGGTAAAGAAAGATCTGGAACAATTAGTCTGGCGCAGGGGGAAGGAACGGCACCAACGCCTAGGTTTATTCAAGAGGCTGTCGCTCAGGCACTGCTGGAAGGAAAAACCCATTACGGACCTGTTCTGGGAAATCCTGTTTTGCGGCAAGAAATTTCCTCCTACCACTCTCGCATTTTTGGCCACGATATTCCCCTGAATCGCGTGGTGGTGACGACATCGGGAACCACAGCGGTTCATCTTGCTATTCAATCCTTGATTGACCCGGGGGATGAGATTGTTGTTATAACTCCAATTTGGAAAAATCTGGTTGGAATGATGGAGCTGGCTAGAGCCAAGGTTGTGGAAGTTTGTATGGACGAAAAAGATGGCGCGTGGTCTTTGGATTCCGAGAAATTATTTTCTGCCTGTACGTCACGTACGAAAGCGATCTTATTGGTCAGCCCCAATAATCCAACAGGTTGGGTTATGACCTCTTCGCAAATTAGGGATATTCAAGAATTTTCAAGAAATCTTGGTATTTGGATTATTGCAGACGAAGTGTACGCACGATGTATGTATACCCAAACAAGGTCCCCTAGCTTTCTAGATTCAGCTTATCCTGATGATCGGCTTTATGTCGTGAATAGTTTTTCCAAAAGCTGGGCGATGACTGGGTGGCGGATGGGTTGGATGATCTGCCCCAGTGATGCGGAAGAGAAGCTGCGAGACTTGATTCTCTATGAAACAATGGGTCCGCCTGCCTTTACCCAATATGGGGCCTTGGCTGCTCTTCGTCATGGTGAGGAGTTTATCAAAGAGCAATTGTCTCACTGGGAAAAGAACCTCGATATGGTCATGAATAAATTTGAAGAGCTTCCTCGTGTGCGTATGGCTCGTCCAGCCGCTACGTTTTATGCTTTCTTCAAAGTTGAGGGAGAGCCAGATTCCATGAGTCTGGCAAGGACATTGATTGATGAAGCCGGAGTGAGCCTTGCTCCCGGGGCATCTTTTGGAAGCTCCTGTCCCGATTACTTACGTTTGTGTTTTGGGGCCGCGCCAGAAGTTATGGAAGAAGCTTTGAATCGGTTGGAAAAGGTTCTGCGGTAACTCAGAAAAACCACCATTATGGGGGTGTATTTAGACATAACACAATAGGGGTTTTCCACCGAAGTTTTATTCACTATGGTTGACTTTTGTCACTGGTTGGTCTAGTTAGAGGTCCTGCCGGATGCTCCGGCGTAAAGAGTAGAAGTAGAGGTAGTCACGGAGTGGCTGCCGGATCGGATGGTCCTGTTGCTAGACTTTTTAGTTGCAGGATTGATAGTTAGAAACCGAAAAACAAACGGAATCACAGCGACGACATAAAAAAGAAAAAAGGAATCTTCTTCTTCCTGACTTCTTGTTGAGCCTAATCCATATTTTCACACATGACATCATCATCTTCACATCTACAGCGTTTCCTTTCATCTTCCTTGCCTGTCTTCGACCTTTGCGTTCGCGCTGGTCGTTTGCTTGGCTATGCGGCGCGGCTTCGGACGCGAGATTTTTTTACTCGCCATAACAGGTTGCGTCTTCGTTATGTTGTAAGCGGTTTTTCTGGGTTGGCTATTGTGCTTGGCCTTTATGCAGGTGGCCAAATTCATCCCACCGTCTCATCTCAAGATTCTATGAGGCTGGCGGCTGAGTTTTCCTCTCTTGAGCCTTCAATGGGGATTGAAACGGCTGGGGGTGTTCTTCAGAATGCTTCCCCCTTCCTTGCACAAGAGGCTCTCGATTCTTTTCGTGATCCGAGTGGGCAAATTCGCCGCGATCAGGAAACAATTAAGTCTGCTGCTTTGATTGAAAAAGCAGAAATGGAACCAGAACCTCTTACTCCTAAGGAGCTAAAAATCCATGTGGCCAAAGGGGACACTCTTGCGGGTGTCCTTGAGAATGCGGGGTTGGAAAACGGAGAAGCAGGAGAGGTTGTCAAAGCTGTTTCTAAGCATTTCAATTTGAAATCCTTGCGGGCTGGACAGGCTCTTGACCTTCGGCTTGAGCCTGATTCCTCTGGCTCTGATTATAATTTCTCCAAAGTTTCCTTTATCGTTGATCCGCTTAAAACACTTCATGTAGAGCGGGCGGATGATGGTAGTCTTGCCACGCACCTTGATGAAAAACGGGTTGTTCAACGCCGCGAATCAAAACGTGTGGTGATTGATGGATCAGTTTATGGTTCGGCTGACCGTGCGGGGCTTCCCGATCGTGTAACGGCAACGGCGATTCGTCTCTTTTCTTATGCCATTGACTTTCAACGGGACATTCGTGCGGGAGACCGCATGGAAGTCATGTATGATAGCTTTAGCACTGAAGATGGTTATGTTGCCAAAACTGGAGATATTGTTTTTGCTCGTATGGTTGTTGGTGGCAAGGATTACACACTTTTCCGTTACAAGACCAAAGACGGACAGGTTGATTACTATACTCCCGAAGGAAGAAGCCTTCGTAAGTCGTCCGGTTTGATGAAAACACCAGTAGCTTTTGGCCGTATGTCGTCCGGGTACGGTGTACGAGTTCATCCGGTTCTTGGGTATACCAAAATGCACAAAGGGGTGGATTTTGCGGCTCCAACAGGTACAGCGATTTTTGCTTCTGGCGATGGGGTGATTGAAAAAGCTAGTCGGTTCAGCAGTTACGGTAATTATATTCGTATTCGCCACAGTTCAAAACTTTCCAGTGCTTACGCGCACTTGAGTCGCTATGCCAAAGGGATTCGCCCCGGGGTTCGTGTCAAACAGGGACAATTGATTGGTTATGTCGGGACGACGGGTCGTTCAACTGGCCCTCATCTTCATTACGAAATTCTAGTTAATGGAGTTCAGGTTAACCCACGCTCGGTTAAATTTGCCGTTGATACTTCGCTCAAAGGTGAAGATATGAAGAAGTTCCGCCAAATGATTCGCCGTGTTGACGAAGAGTATGCTCTGCAAGTCAAAGATAGAGTTCATGTTGCTTCTAACAAGCAATAAACCTCTTGCATAACCCTAACTCTGGCGGACCTCTGCATCGTCAAAACCATGCTCG
>CAYZAR010000106.1:0-5775 GCA_964476455.1 uncultured Micavibrio sp. | reverse complement strand
CGGTAAATGCGAGGCCGTAGAGATAGGAGCATTCGGCATAGAGGGCGGCGCATTCTTTCTTTTTTTGTTCGGTGAGAATGCGGGTGCGTTCCCGATCTTGCGCCATGGCGATGTAATCGCGCTGGTCGCGAAGTTCGGCGGCGGCGGCATGGCCTGTGAGGTTTCCGTAAGCAGTTCTTGACATTTTTCATCTCCTTTAGATGATCCCTCGCCCATCATGGGCGGCGGGTGGGTTGATTGGCGTCAACGCCTGGATAATACACCCTATATATAAAAAAGTCAAGGAAAAAAGTCTTGTAAAAATATTGACACATTAAACCAAATAGTGTATTATCAACCCATGCAAACACTAACCACACGGAGAACGGAGGCAAATATGGATGTTGCAGTAAAAAGCAATATCCAGTCACTTTGCCGCGCCAAAGGATGGGACGAAAAAGAATTTATCCGCATGACGATGTTTCACGTCCAAACCAGTTACGATACAGCCAAGAAAATATGGGATGGTGAAACGAATATCAGATTGCAGGTAGCTTCTGGAGTAGCCGCTATCCTTGGAGTAGACCTCGGAAAAGTATTCGAGGTAAGATTGCTTAAAAAGTAGTCTTGCGGGTGACGGGTAAAAGAAAGACGACCCGCCACCTAAGTAACAGATCGTCTTTCGCTGTCCCATTCTTCTTGTCGTGACGCCAATCAACTCCAAGGAGATGGGAACCACAAACAGCCCGGAGGCTGTATGCTTCATAAGATTTTCACATCCCCCATTGCTTTATTCTTCGCCGGCGCGGTATTTATTGCGCTGGCGTTTCTGCTTAAGGAACCCCGCCGGTTGACGGTTCGTCGCCGGGCGTGATTCTTTTCATCCTCCTCCTGGGTAGTGCTTCGGCTGACCCGAACAAGCCGACCTGTAGAGAGTAAGCAGGATTAGTTTTGAGTAAACAAAGCACCCAGGCAGATGACGATGAGATGTTCAGGGCGATGTGGGAGAGAAATAAAAAGTCCGAGAGGATTCGAGAGTTGGAAAGAGAGGTTGCCAACCTGAGAAACCGAAGGATGACCGCCTGCGGAGGACTGAGCGCCGCCGATAAGCTGAAGGTTCTGGATTTGATAGCGATTGTGGACACGCTCCAGGACGATAACGAACTGATGAAGTTGAGGATCGCCGACCTGAAAACCAGGCTGATTGCGATCATGAAAACCAAAAAGGAGATGAAATGAAAAACAAACTGACCCACCCCACCCTGACCCCGCTCCAGTCTTTTGTATTGGCGGCGATCAAAGAGGCCAAGAGGCCTGTGAAGCGTGAGGAAATCGAATTTAAGATTTACCAGACGCGGCGCAACCGAAACAATGACCGCGCCATTCAGAACGCGATTCGCGGCCTGCGGATGGCAGGGTATGTGATCGTTTCCAAGTCGGAAACGGCTGGGTACAAACTGGCGACCACAGACGCTGAAGTTTCGCGCTACGTGGCCGAGCGGATGAAGGCGGCCAAAGAAATGATCGCTACCGCCAAGCGCGTGGAGAAGGCTTTCAAAATGCGCGGGCAGATGACGCTGAAGGGCGGGGCGTGATGAAGGCAAATGAATTTAAGGATTATTTCGACAATCGGGACGGGGTTCTGTTTATTGACCCTAAAATTATTTCTCGCCGGCGTGAATTGAAAAATAAAATTTGGTTGCTTCTCAAGATATTTTCAGGAACCGCAACCGATAAAGATGTTAAGTGGCTAGAAACCGATACGAAGGACAGTAAAAGAGTAAGGAATAGATTTAATAAATCAAGAAAGATGTACTACGAAGCTGTAGTAGCAAGAGATGGCGAAAAATGTAATATTTGTGGATTGACCATTAAATTGACGGTTGACCATATATACCCATTATCTAAAGGCGGCGAGAATAAATTAGAAAACATGCAGATTCTTTGCGGTTCGTGCAACTCTCGCAAGGGGGCGCGATGAAGCTGTCTGATTTCTTATCTGGAGTAGGTCGCCCGGTAGCTTTTTATCCAAGTCTGGTAAAGGCCCTTGGTGATCGCAATGAAACGATTTTTATATGCCAGATGGCGTACTGGCGAGGGAAAGGTGAAGAAAAAGACGGTTGGATTTACAAAGAATCCTCAGAGATTGAGGAAGAAACCTCCCTTTCCTACAAAGAGCAAGCCAATGTACGCAAAGGACTGACAAATAAGGGGATGCTGGAGGAAAGGTACGCCCGAACCGAACACAGGATGTACTTTCGGGTAAATTGGGACGCCGTCAATACGATATGGGAGCAGTTTACCAACGGGCATATGCCCAACGGTCATATGCCCTCAGGTCAGGTGGCACCTGCCCAACGGGAAGGTGGCAGTTTACCGTCGGTCATTTCGTTAAATAGTAATACAGAGAATACAGCAGAGACTACAGCAGAGAATGAGATGGAAGCAAGCAAAAAAATTTCATGGTTGTCGAATAAATACACATCCACCTTCGGGCCGATCCCAAACATTCGGATCGCTGATGAAATCCGGGACGCCTCCGACTCTCCCCTGCCCTGGCTTGAGTTTGCCTTTGGGCAGCTTTCCGAAGCAAAGAAAAGCAAACCGATCATGAACGGCTGGAGCTATGTTTTGGCCGTGCTTAGAAACTGCCGTCAGTCTGGTGGAATCCCCACCCCGGCGAACCAGGCCGGGAAACAAAACAAAGCGGCTGGGAAAGTAGCGGCGATCCATGCCGCGCTGGATGGAATCTAATGGCAACCAGAAACGAAATTGTTACCGCTCTCAAAATGATGTCCCATCTTCCGAACTGCCCACTATCCACGGGAGGGGATGTGGACTCGCAGAACGCAAACCGGATGATCGTAGACCTGTTTGAGTTGCAATTGCGTGACATCCCCAATGAATACCTGATGGGCGCGGTATTGCAATACACCGGGCAGGATAAGCCTTTCTTCCCCTCCAACCCTGGAACCCTGCGGGAAATGGCGTTTGATATTGAGATGATCGCTCAGGGCATTCCAACTGCCTCGCAAGCGTGGGCGATGGTGATGCGCGGGCCGCAGAAGATTGAGGCGCGGGTCTGTGAAGAGGGGTACTCGATCCGAAAAAGCATTGACCCCACCTCCCCCGACTATTGGGGAAAACTGGCGGACCTGGCGAAGCATGAGAAGACCTGTGATGTTTGTATGCCAACCAGTAAGGATGGGTCTTACGGATCGCATACGGTGGATGAGGTTGTCCGGCTGATGGGCGGGCCGCGTGTGATCTTTACAGAGAACACCGTAGCCGACCGCGCCCGGTTTATTGAGAGTTACCGGGAACTTGTCTTCATTGAGCGCCAACGGGTGCAGATGCACCCGAAGGTACAGGAACTTATCAGCAACCCAGACAGGCCGCTGATTGGTCAAAAAATTGGAATGTTGGCGGGTAAGTTATCCGCCTAAAAAATAAAAAAAGGAGCCGATCATGTTGTTAGACACCACGAATGTCAACACCACCCCCGCCCCCACCGTAAAGCGATGGACAGGCGAAGAATTGCAGGCGCAATTCAAAAAATGCGAAGGATGGAATGACCCCGAACAGTGGGAAGCCCTGGCGATGCTTTATTACTCGCACGGCTATCTCGTGAATGCAAAGGTCTGTTTTGAACGGGCAGACAAGGCGCGAGGTGTGAAATGAACCGCATGGCGATTCAGCTACTGCAAGACCTGGCCGATGCCGGGATTGACACCAATATTCCGCTTGTCCCCATCCGGCCTGCCTCTGGATACATCCGTATGGGCACTGTGGCTCGCACGGAAGAGACCGAAAAGATGGAGATCGCCGGCCTGCGATGCGGAGTCAAAAGCGAAGCAAAAGGCAACGCCCGCGTGTACGTCTTTCGCGGTGAAAAAGGGGAAGGCCCATACGATTTGAAATCCTGCGAGGTGATCTGATGGATGAACGATTCACCCGTGAATACTATGGCGCGTGCGAGGGCGGGCACGCGGCCACGGTGCTGACCAATGGCTGTGTACCGAATGAAGAGATTATCCAGTTTCTGGAGATTTCCACCGGCCTGACCGGGCATTGGAATATCAGTCATATCGTACAGGCGACACCCGAAACGATGCGCTGGGTGTGCAAGCGCATACCGGAGGAGAAGAATGCCAAGCGTAGCCGACATTAAGCCTTATTTCAAAGAGGACATTATCGCCCATTTGCGGGCGATCCTCTACGCCAAAGGGAATAACCCTCCGAAAGATTATGTGGACGCGGTCATTGCCATGGCCCTGTCTTTCAACATCACCAAAGCGGAGTTAATTGGATGACCAGTGGACGATCCGCCTCCCCCACCCCCAGCGCCGACCAGGTAGCCATGTGGGACGCGCTGGACCGGTTGACCCTTGAGAACCGGCGGCCGCCGGTGATCCGCGAACTGATGCAGGCGGTAGGAAAGCGTTCCACGTCTGCCACGATATACAAACTGGCGCGGGGGATTCAGTTTGGCCGCGTGTCTCAAATTGGAAACCATTACGTCCCCGCGTGGTGGGCCAGAATGCTGAATGAAAACATGGAGAAATATTATGGGAAGCACAACAGCAATTGAATGGGCGCATGGAACATGGAACCCGTGGAGTGGGTGCCGCAAGGTTTCGCCGGGTTGTAAAAATTGCTATATGTACCGCGATATGAACCGTTACGGCAAAGACCCGATGATCGTAAAGCGGGCGGCTTTTGGATGGTGATGAATGGAGTCAGAAGCCATGATTAAGGATTTCCCCATCCGCTTTCCATTCCCTGATTCGCGCCTCTCCCCTAATAAGCGCGTCCATCGTATCTACCTTACAAGAGTAAGGGAATATGCCCGTCAAATTGGTTTTTTGATTGCCAAGGATGCCAGATGGTCGTTTTCAGGAAAAAAACCTCTTGAGTTGAAAATCACCATTTGTCCTCCAGATCGCCGCAAGCGTGACGATGACAACATTTACTCTTCTTTCAAGTCATACCGGGACGGGATATTCAAGGCTCTTGAATTGGATGACAGCCTTGTTTCCCGCACTGTTTTGGAGCGCGGAAAAGTGGAAAAAGACGGCGCGTTGTATGTAACTTTATCTGAGATAAAAAAATGAATGACGCCTTGCTCTTCATCCGTACCCTCTGCCCGGCGGCGTTGGTGATCCTGTTCGGAATTGCGGCTCTCTTGCGCCTGCCAGAACGTAAAGTGTATCCCCCAGCCCAAAAGCTGGATGAACCTACCACGAAAGGTGAAAAATTATGATGTTCAAAAAGAAGTCAAATGAAGCCTCGCAATGGCTGAAGGATAACGCCCCTCACATCGCGTTTTGGGTTGCGTCTGTGATCCTTGTCCTGTTCGATATGCGCGTTTTGGATGTGGTCTACCGTCTGACCAACCAAAGCCCGCTCCTAGCTGGCGGCTCTCTCTTTGCCACGGCCCTGATGTTCTTTATCTGGAAAACCGCCTTCCAGTACACGCTTGCCAGTAAGACTCAGTCCACCCTTGCCTCTGTGGGCATGGCGCTTTCCCTGCTTGCCTCTGCGGTGTATGGAGGAATGGATTACTTCGTCAAAGGCGGGTTGACCATTGACACGGGCGCGGGAGAGTTTGGCGCGGTGGATTTAGTCTTTTGGGGTATCCCGATCCTGTCTGTTGTGCATGTCATCATGCTTCTGGCCTACTGGTACCTTGACCCCGTAGTCAGCGCGGAGAGGAAGCGGAAAGAGGCGGACGATGACCATGCCTTTACTGCCCGCGAAATGACCCACGCCAAAGAACTTCTTGAAAAGCAAAAA
>CAYZAR010000105.1:0-5866 GCA_964476455.1 uncultured Micavibrio sp. | reverse complement strand
CAGAGAATCATCCCACCGTCTAACTGTAAAGGGTTTTTTGCGGATTCGGGGTATATTAAGAAATGAGATATCTAGCTTAATATATTTGTTTCTTTTGGCATATTTTTATGATATTTTCGCCTCGGTTTTCTTGCATATATGAAGATCCACGAGAATAAAAATTCCGTGTTCTACCTCATCAGAAACAATGCTCAAACCCCGTCAAGCCTTGCGTCTTGCGGGGTTTTTGTTGTTGAAATGAAACAAAGGTGACATTTGCACGGCTTCGCCGTATAACGGTTCTATGAAATATCTTTCAACTCGTGGAACCACACCTCCTGCGTCTTTTCTGGATGTTCTGATGTCCGGACTAGCTCCTGACGGCGGACTCTTTGTTCCAGACCATTGGGTCTCTCTACCTACGCTTTCTGAAAAAGAAAGTTATATTGATATTGCCGCACAAGTGATCGGTCCCTATACCGATGGGGACATATCCCGCTCTGAACTCCTTGCTCTTCTAGAAGACACCTACAACGAAAAAGTTTTCGTGGGGGGACACCCTGCACCTTTATGCCCCCTTGATGAGCATACATTTTTGATGGAGCTGTTTCACGGACCGACTTTGGCGTTCAAAGATGTTGCCCTCCAGCTTCTAGGACGTTTGTTTGATCTAGCCCTGCAAAAAAGTGGCCAACACCTGACTATTATAGGTGCTACATCTGGAGATACTGGGTCGGCAGCGATTGAGGCCTGCAAGGGACGCAAGAATATCACTGTTTACATTCTGCACCCGCATGGACGAACCTCCGAAGTGCAGCGACGCCAAATGAGCACAGTTCTTGCTGAAAACATCCATAATATTGCAATCGAAGGCAACTTCGATGATTGTCAAGCCCTCGTCAAACAAGCCTTCAGCGATTCTGACCTGCGTGCAAAGAAAACACTTTCCGCCATCAACTCAATTAACTGGGCTCGAATCATTGCCCAGACTGTCTATTATGTATGGGCGGCTTCTCAATTCGAAAAACCAGTTGCCTTTTCTGTTCCCACAGGAAATTTTGGCAATGTTTACGCTGCCTACGTTGCAAAACGCATGGGCGCAAATATCGGGTCCTTGGTTATCGGTTCGAACCAGAATGATATCTTAACCCGCTTTTTTGTCAGCGGGACGATGCAACGAGAATCCGTTGTTCCCAGTCTAAGTCCCAGCATGGACATTCAAGTGTCCAGTAATTTTGAGCGTTATCTGTGGGAGCTGCTCGGACGAGATAGCCTTCGGTTGTCCTCCCTGATGGATCAATTCAGAACCAGCGGAACATTTACTCTAGATGCAGATTTAATGTCTACAGCCCGACAAGATTTTATAGCCTATCGCTGTGATGATGACGAAACATTACGAATCATTGATCGAATGTATGCCGATTACGGGCAGGTGGTCGACCCTCACACCGCCGTCGGAATCAAGGCCATGCTAAAAGCGCGTGCCGAAGAAAAAGTGGATCCGTCTACTCCCTTTGTGGCTTTGGCTTGTGCTCACCCAGCCAAATTTCCTGCCGCAATCAAGCGTGCGTGCGGTATAACTCCCCATTTGCCGCCACAACTTGCCGACTTAATGACTCGTCCCGAACGTTTGAGCGTTCTTCCCAATGATTTCGCAAAGGTGAAATCCTTTATTCTTAAAAGTTAGGATAAAAAATGCCAATCGCCATGACCACCCTGCCTAGCGGCCTTCGTATCGTAACCGACAAGGTAGATTCCATGGAAAGCGTTGCCCTTGGAGTCTGGGCTGCCGTTGGCACACGCCACGAAAACCTCTTGGAAAACGGGGTAGCCCATATGGTCGAACACATGATGTTCAAAGGAACACCAACAATGTCTGCCCAGAAAATCGCCGAAGTCATTGAGGATGTTGGCGGACATATGAACGCTTATACCGGACGGGAAATGACGGCTTATTATACTCATCTTCTCAAAGAAGATACTGACCTTGCTCTTGATGTTCTTTCCGACATGATTCAAAACTCCACTATGCCCGAAGACGAGTTCGAGCGCGAACGCGGTGTGATTCTTCAAGAAATCAAAATGTATGAAGATGACCCAGATCAGCTGGTCCATGACCACTTCCAAGAGGCGGCTTACCCCGACCAAGCTCTGGGCGCATCAGGTCTTGGTACATGTAGCATTATTTCAAGAATGAAACGCGAAAGCCTAATGGATTATACCTTTCACCACTACACCGCTCAGAATCTGGTTGTCTCGGCAGCAGGGCCCATAGATCACATGGATTTCGTAGAAAAGGTAACCAACCGCTTTGACCACTTGCCGCAAGGAACCAGCAAACCCTACGTTCCCGCTCATTATAATCCGCGACCCAGCCTGTACGAACGCCCCACAGAACAGGTTCATCTGATTTTAGGATTCAAAGGCGTTGCCCGTAAAAATTCTCGCTACCCGTCTATTCGTTTGCTCTCTGCCTTGTTAGGCGGCGGGACCTCCTCACGGCTTTATCAGGAAGTTCGGGAAAAACGAGGCCTTGTTTACTCAATACAGTCTTTTCAGGATTCTTTCCACGATGATGGACTTTTCGGAATTTACGCAGGAACTGGACCAGACTTACTGCCCCAAATGATGCCTGTCATTCTGGACGAATTGAAATCCGTCATGGATAACGTGACCACAACGGAACTAACTCGCGCCAAAACCCAAATCAAGGCAGGTGTTTTAATGGCAAGAGAAAAAATGATGACCCGCGCTGACCAGCAAGCCCGCCATGTTATCAATTTTGGCAAGCCTTTTTCTGTCGAAGAAATGGTAGCTAAAATTGATGCAGTTACTCCAGATGACGTTTCTCAGCTTGCACAGGACGTTTTTACATCTCAACCTACTTTAGCTGGCATAGGTCCTCTCGAAAATTTGATTTGTTACGATGATCTGTGCAAAAAACTTTCAGTGTGACTAAGTGTCCATCAAGAAAATTCCAGATATGTGACGAAAATGGTTTATTTCCGAGAACCGTAGCGGAACGTACATCAGGGTACTTGAGCAACGGAAGCGCAGGAAACCACCATTTGCAGCCCATAGGTGGAAACTTTACGAACGGACACTAAGCGTGACCGCTCTGCGCAGAAAGTAATAACGGATCAACCCCCAAACGCGCAAAAGCACGATCCCACTTATCACCTGTCGGGGTAGAAAAAATCAAATCATGGTCAGCAGAAGTTACCAGCCACGCATTTTCCTGCAGTTCTTGCTCTAACTGCCCAGCCCCCCATCCAGAATAACCAAGAATAAAAAGCAGGTCTTGTGGCCCCTTGCCTATTGCTACATCACGCAAAGCCTCAAGCGTTCCCGTTACCCCAAAACGATCCAAAACCTTAAGTGTGTCAGGCTCTTCAAAATCCAAAGTATGCAGCAAAAAACCCCGTCCAGTATCCATCGGGCCTCCGCTTAAAATTGGCAAATCAAGTGGAGCCCGTTCATTCGAAGAAATATTCATTTCCTTAAGAATTTTTCCCAAAGTCAAATCTGTAACTGGATGAGAGAGCACCAACCCCATCGCCCCTTCTTTCGTATGCGAACAAACCAGAATGACCGCCCTCGCAAAGCGAGGATCGGCGATTGAGGGTGCTGCAAGCAAAAGTTGACCAGTGAGGTAAAAATCCTTCATCGCGTATCATTTCTTTGGAAATCTTTACGCGCATTATAAAGCCTCTTCCGGCCTCTTGTCTATGCGGTCACAACCTGTTGTAAAGACAGTATATGAGCCACAACCTCAGGCCATGACGAAAAAACTGCTGAAACCCCAAGGATTTTCAGTTCCTTTTCTGTAACCTCCGGTGCGTGAGAAACACCTGTATAGCCAATGACATACATTCCGGCGGCCAGTCCTGCTTTCGCCCCCGTGAGAGTATCTTCAATCACGATTGTTTTTGCTGGAGAAACTCCCATCCGAGCTGCCGCATACAAAAAGAGATCCGGTGCCGGTTTCCCCCGCTTCACAAACTCCTTGGTAAAGATTTGATCGGGCGGAAAGATGGGGCCAAGACCAATTGCTTTCACCGCACTCTCCACAAGTTCCGGCTCCCCATTTGAGGCAACACAAACGCGAAAGTCTTGGGCTAGACTTTCTACAGCAGCAACAGAATTTGGAGTTGGCTTCAGAAACTCAGTCTGAAGAGACTTAACTTTCGTAATAAAAAGGTCAACAAAAGATTCCGGTAACTTGGTTCTGTTTTCTTCCTCTACGCTTTCTCGAATAGCCTGCATAGTTCTTCCAACATAATTCTTAAAACAGTATTCGATCGAATATTGCGGATACCCCAGATCCAGAAGAACCTCGGAAACTGCTTTGTTATTCAGATACTCAGAATCACTCAAAGTTCCATCACAATCAAAAATAATCAGATCATAAGTCATCAAATCATCGCCATTCCGCCGTTGACGTGAAGAGTTGCTCCGGTAACGTAGCCGGACTCCTCACTGGCCAAATAGACAACCGCAGCAGCAATATCCCCAGCCTCTCCCATGCGCCCCATTGGAATGGTCGATGAAATTTTTGTCTTTTGCTCATCTGTCAAAACTTCGGTCATACTCGTGGCAATGAAGCCCGGAGCAACACAATTGACGGTAATATTGCGACTGGCAATTTCCTGTGCCATTGCCTTGGACCAACCAATCATACCGGCTTTGGATGCCACATAATTACACTGGCCCGGATTACCTGTTACACCCACGACCGAAGCAATATTGATAATACGGCCCCAGCGACGCTTCATCATGCCCCGCTGAACAGCCTTGGCAAGGCGAAACGTGGCCGTCATATTAACCGCAATCACCTCATTCCATTCTTCATCTTTCATGCGCATGGAGAGGTTGTCACGGGTAAGGCCCGCATTGTTCACCAAAATGTCAATCTGGCCGAGGCTTTTCTCCGCTTCTAGAACCAGAGCTTCCACAGCTTCGAGGTTTCCCAAATCCGCCGGAATAACAAAGGCACGCTCTCCCAAATCTGCCGCAAGAGCGTTCAGTTTATCAACGTTACGGCCCGAAACACCCACACGCGCACCCTGCGCATGAAGAGCACGCGCAATCGCTTCACCAATACCGCCTGTTGCTCCGGTAACCAAAGCTGCTTTTCCTGTCAAACTGAACATCACTTTTTCTCTTTTCTGTTACTTTAGTTTCTCAATCAACATTTCTACTTGTTCCGGTGTCCCAACGCTCTCGGTCGCCACGTCCTTGTCAATTCGTTTGATGAGGCCAGACAGAACCTTTCCTGCCCCCAGTTCAACCATTTCTGAGACACCTTGTTCCCTCATCCATATAACCGACTCACGCCACCGCACAGTTCCCGTGATTTGTTTAACAAGAAGTTCACGAATCTCAATCGGATCGCAAACGGCAGAAGCCGTGACATTAGCCACAACCGGCACGCAAGGTGAAGAAATCAGCGTTGCAGACAAGGCCTCGCCCATTGTCTTAGCCGCAGGAGTCATCAATTGACAATGAAACGGAGCACTAACCGGAAGAATCAAAGCACGCTTAGCCCCACGTTCCGTTGCCAACTGCATAGCAATTGCCACAGCTCCCGCATGACCGCTCACAACGACTTGCCCGGGTGAATTATCGTTTGCTGATTCGACGCTTTCTCCAGCTACCACTTGCCCCATAGCGTCTTCAGTGATTTTTTTCACGTCATCAAAATCAAGTCCCAAGATTGCAGCCATCACCCCTACCCCAACAGGAACAGCTTTTTGCATAGCCTCCCCACGCAATCTTAAAAGCCGTGCTGCCGTAGCCAAATCAAAAGAACCCGCAGCCGTCAAAGCGGAATATTCGCCCAGAGAATGTCCGGCAACGAAGGAAACCGTTTTGCCCAAATCAATAC
>CAYZAR010000104.1:0-5885 GCA_964476455.1 uncultured Micavibrio sp. | reverse complement strand
GTTGTGTACTATGAACCGACTGTGGCTGTCTTGACCAATATTTCACTCGACCATAAATCCGTCAAAGAAACATCGCAAGCCTTCTTGGCTTTCTTGTCACGGGCCAAACACCGGATTGTGAATTTAGATAACCCGATAGCAGCTGGGTTGCTGAAACATTTGTCAGGATTTCCTGTCACGTTTGGTATTGAAAATGAAGGGGCGCGATTTGTTGCGCACAATCTGGACCATCGGCCCGATGGGATTTCATGCGAAATTTGCGATCAGGAGACAGGGGAAACGACCACCTTATCCCTCATGATTCCCGGGCAGCATAATGTTGAAAATGCGTTGGCGTGTATTGCTGTGGCCAGTTATCTTGGTACGCCTCTTTTCCAAACCTGCCGGATTTTGGAGTCTTTCCAAGGTGTCAAGCGGCGGATGGAAATAATTGGAACGGCTAGTGGCGTAATTGTGATGGACGATTTTGCCCATAACCCTGATAAAATTGCCGCTACTTTATCTACTCTGAATGAATTTTCTGGGCGCGTGCTTATTCTTTTCCAAATTCATGGCTATGGTCCTTTGTCTTTGATGCACAAAGAGTTAGCCGAAGTCTTTCAACAATATCTCACCCCCGAAGATCGGCTTTATATTCCCGAGGTTCTGTATTTAGGGGGGACGACCGATCAGTCCTTCACGGCACAGGATTTTGTCAAAGAAATGAAAGCGTTGAACGTTCCAGCGCAGTGGTTTGCGCAACGGGAAGATATTATTTCCCAACTCGTTGCTGACGCAGAAGAAGGGGACCGTATCGTTGTTATGGGTGCACGGGATGATAGCCTGACGGAGGTAGCGCGAGAAATACTGGAAAAAATCCAGTCAAAAGCTCAAAGGGCTTTAGCGAGTTAGTCAGGGGTTATTCATCTTCCATGAGTGAGCGTTGAGAGATTGCCGAAAGGCTTGCGTTCTCCCATAGGAGCGTCCCAAGGGGCAGAAGTACGGGATTATAGGGAAGATTAACCCGAACGCTTACAAAGCCAGGCTGATCGGAGTGATATTCCATTTCTTCAACCGTGACGCTCATCCCTGTCGTCGGGACTCCCACGCTTCGCAGGGATTCACCAAGATAATCTGAAATGGTGCCTTCGTCTGTTTCGCTGTGGACAAGGGCATAACGGCTTGCCCGCTCGGCAGCATATTGTAAGCTGTTTGTAATCCACAAGGCACGGCCCATTTCAAAAACACCCAGTAACAGGAGAATAAAAGCTCCACTAATCATCGCAAATTCGACAGCGGTTGCCCCGCTCTCGTCTCTTTTCCACGATGCCAGCCGTGCCAGAATGGCTTTGCTGCGGACTTTCATGCTATCTACTATTATCATCTAACTTGCATACGTGCCCGCCCTCTCAGTACCTGCTCTTGCTCTAGGCCCGGGTAGGCAAACAAAAGCTGATATGGTCTTGAAACTTCAACGGTCTGAAATTGCCGCTTGTAATCTGATTCTCCACCACTACAAATATCTGCTTCGCAGGAGATACTGCTGCCGCTTTCACATTCGCAAACACGCTCAGTCTCTATACTGATTGTGCTGACGGTTTGTTCATCGTCATCAGGGAAATAATTTTGAAGAAGGTCTTCTGCCAGATAATCTTCATCCCCGCCTGCAACCATATAATCGGCTGCTGAGTTGGCGATGTTTTCCATTTTCATTCTTTCGCGAACTAGCATCCCATAATCAAAAACGCCAATCAGCAGAAAGATAAGTATCGGAGCCACCAGAGCAAATTCTGTTGCTGCGACACCGCTTTCATTTTTCAGGAATCTAGTGATAGTGGACACTTTAACCTACCAAACGAATAACAGGGTTACCAATGGGACGTTCGTTTCGCCCCTCGCAATCGTTGCCGATAAATGGCGTTCCGTGCATGACAACGGTGTTGGCAATCATGCGCGTGCAATAGCCACTGGTCGAGGTAGCAACACTTCCGCCGTAATTAAGCTCTTGGTTGGGAAAGTACATCAGCCCATCAACCACGACTGTACTGCCACCCGTCAAAAAGTTCCCTTGCGCGGTGTTAGAGGGGGCGTTGTGGTCCTGAAAGACAGCGATTCCCTCGTAGGTGCCAGATGTTGAGGCAGTTAAGCTAATGCTCCGATTGCCTGTGATGTTAAACTGTCCGTAGGTTGTGGAAGCTGTTCCGTTGGTTCCCCCGCCGTTGGTCAGGATGATGGTAACGCCATTCCCAACCAAGCTTCCGCCACCTGAAACATCAAAACTTCCTCCTGCCATGATGTAAGTGCCCGGGTTGAGTGTGATGGTATTGTTTCCCGAAGCGGAAATTCCACCACAGTAAACCCCCGGGTTTAGTGTCGTTGAAGATGTTATTTTCAGAGGTTTTTTAACGCTAGCCGCACTGCAGGCTGCAAAAGCCGGAACTTCCAAATCTTCATAAGGATCCAGAATAGGAGGAGCTCCGACAACGAGGTCTTCGTAGGTAAGCTCGGCACTATTTCCAGTAATGACGTACTCGCCAGACAAATGGACATCTTGCACGGTAATTTCAACGTTTCCGTTAACAATCATCCCTCTATCACTGGCCGAGTTTACGGCGATTCCGCAATCGGGCATCATCAGGTCCACAGTTCCGGAGGTTTTGAGAGCTCCATCCTGACTCCGGTCAAGAGAGAGAATGCAAAACTCATCAGAAACTCTCGAGACGGCGGCCGTTGCAGCAGCTTCAACGGTTATGTTTTCCTTCCCCAAGAGGCGAAGGAAAAACACAGGCACATCTTGTCTTAACACGACTTCTACACTGTCACCAGTTACACTGGAGCCATTACCTTCAGAAAACTCAACAGCAATACTGCCTTGTCCGTCCACAAACCCATTGTTGACGGCCTCTTTTTCAACTTTATCTTGGAAGCCTCTTCCTGCTTCCCATGCCCCTGCCATGGCCGCAGCATCGGCAGCGGTTTGCAAGTTCCTTTGCGCCATTAGCCAACTACTCGCGTCTACGCCAAGGCCAGACAAGCTCATCAGAACTGGCAGAGTCAAGGCAACCAGAGGCATAACAGACCCTCTAGCTTCTCGCAGGTAAGAGCGAAACTGGACGAAAACATCTACTAAATCCATGGAACCCACCTCATTACTGTATAGCCTTAAATTTTCTTGACTTACTTTAAGGGTAGCCGAGTTCTTTTAATTTGCCATAAACAAAAGAAGCAATTTTAGAATAGAAATTTTAAGTAAAATTGTAGAGATTAAGGCTGTAATTATTTAGACATATTGTCATTTCCGCGAAGGCGGAGATGTGAATTCACAGTTGAAGTGCAACGGGTTAAGAAAGCTAGTGCCGTTTCCCTTGATAGATGGTTATTTTGCGAAAAGTTTGTTACTCCTCGGTGTGGAGATTGTGGATGCGTTCGGCCTTTGCTCCGCAGGCTTCAAGTTTTCCAACCAGATTCTCATAGCCTCTATCAAGATGATAAATGCGGTTGACCGTTGTTTCTCCTTCGGCGACAAGTCCCGCAAGAATGAGAGCAACCGAGGCGCGCAGATCTGTGGCCATGACTTCTGCTCCAACCAGTTTTTTTACACCGCGCACAATAGCCGAATTTCCTTGAACAGCAATATCGGCGCCCATCCGGCATAGCTCAGGAACGTGCATGAAACGATTTTCAAAGATGGTTTCTGTTACCATTCCCGCCCCTTCGCACATGGTGAGCATGGTCATGAACTGGGCCTGAAGATCTGTGGCAAACCCGGGAAAGGGTTCGGTCATGATATCGGTGCCGATAAGGGGTTTGCCGTTACGGTACACAATCACATCTTCTTTGTCTTCCTCAATGGTTACACCTGCTTTTCGCAAGGGTCCAATAAGCGAAGCAAGAAAACCCATCTGAGTCTTCTTGAGGCGGAGAGTGCCGCCGGTCAAGGCCACAGCAATCATAAACGTTCCTGTTTCAATGCGATCAGCAATAATGTCATGTGCCATGCCGTGCAGATAGGGAACACCTTCAATACGAATTTCCGGAGTGCCAAGCCCCTCTATCTTGGCTCCCATTTTGATGAGGGCTTGCCCTTGGTCAACAATTTCAGGCTCGCGGGCGGCATTCATCAAAATGGTTTCGCCTTTCGCGAGTGTGGCGGCCATCATCAGGTTTTCAGTGGCCCCGACCGAGACTTTGGGAAAGAGAATTTTTGCTCCGCGCAGTCCACCTTTGGGAGCAGTGGCCTTCACATAGCCTTCTTCCAGAAGAATTTCTGCGCCCATTTCACGAAATCCGTCCAGATGCATATCAATAGGCCGTGTGCCAATCGAACAGCCGCCAGGCAGGGAAACTTGTGCTTCGCCCATACGCCCAAGCAAAGGCCCCATAACCAGAACGCTGGCGCGCATTTTTCGAACGAGATCGTAAGGGGCCTCGGTCGAGGTGATATTTTTAGCCTGAACAAAGGCGACACCATCACTGCGTAATGTGATGTTCACTCCCATTTCTTTCATAAGGGCGGCAAGGGTTTTGATGTCTTGCAGTCCAACCGGACAGTTCATAAACTGCACAGGTTCGTCGGTTAGCATGGCGGCGCACAAATGCTTAAGTGCAGCATTTTTGGCACCAGAGACAGGAATCTCACCTTCAAGCCGTGTGCCGCCTTGTACCTTGATGCTATCAAGGGCCGAAGACGCGGTGACGATAGAAGGGTCAATGACCACAAACTCGGGCGCGTTCTCAAGGGGAAGGGGGGCTTGTTTGTGTGAAGAAAAACGGGTCATAGAACGTGGTTCCTGTCTTGCTGATTTGGGTAGAGGAATTTTCTAAAGGCTTGTTCTGTTGTTCTGCGTTCGCGACGTGCGGCATCTTCTCGGGATTTTTCTTGGTCCGACCATCTCAGGGCTTGAAGGACTATCCCCCCCAGAGCCGCGACTCCTATAGCCACCACGAATAACGCTTTAAGAGAGGATGTTTGATGCTCTTTCATTCTTCTTTTTCTCTTAAATTTTTGGCAGAGTTACGCCGCGTTGGGCCATGTATTTTCCGCTTCGGTCGGCGTAGGTGACTTCGCAAGGGCTTGAGCCTTTGAAGAATAAGAACTGGGCCACGCCTTCATTCGCATAGACTTTGGCGGGAAGGGGAGTGGTATTCGATATTTCCAGCGTGACGTGGCCTTCCCACCCGGGCTCTAGGGGCGTGACATTGACGATAAGTCCACATCGCGCATAGGTGCTTTTTCCAAGGCAAATAACCAAGACATCTTTGGGAATGCGAAAATATTCAATGGTACGGGTCAGGACAAAAGAATTGGGGGGGATAACGCAAACATCCGTTTTTCGTTCAACGAAGCTTTTATTTGAAAAGTCTTTGGGATCTACAATTGCATTATCCACATTGGTAAAGATCATGAACTCGTTCGAACAGCGGGCATCATAACCGTATGAAGAGAGGCCATAGGAAATAATTTTTTGTCCATTAACCTCACGGTTTTGTTTTTCAACAAAAGGTTCAATCATGCCGCAACCCAAGGCTTGCTGACGAATCCATCCGTCCGGCATAATACCAGGAAGAGCTTCTAAAGAGGGGGCAGGGTTAAGGAGAGCTTTCATCACGTTCTTCTTTGTTTTTGGTTGTCGTTGTTCCCTGTAGTTTGCGGCGTTTCAAATTTTCGCGCAAGGCAGCCGCACGCTTTTCGGCGAGCAAGATGTGCTTGTCTCCACTTAAGTTCTTTCCCTTGTTTAGGGTCATCTTTTGCCCCAGCGCAAAAATATGGTAATTTGGTTGGGAAGAAAATACACAATTCATCGTCAAGCTTCCAGAAAATAAGTTGAAGCGAGAAAGAAATTGTTGTACTAGGAACTCCACTTGGCCGGATCTGGCCCTAGTGCTGCCGTAGCTCAGTGGTAGAG
>CAYZAR010000103.1:0-5887 GCA_964476455.1 uncultured Micavibrio sp. | reverse complement strand
GGAATAATTATCTCTGTATCGCCTTCTCACACTTTTCCCCTATTTCCTAATTATTAACATAATCCAGATAAACTCTGGAGGAGTGTTAATAGGATAGGGTCAGAGAGGGATTTGTGGAGCCGGATGTTAATCCTTTTGAGGTGCTTGCGCCTGCTTTGCGGGAGGCGTTTGAAGGGGCTTCCGAAGCACCAGAGCGGGTAGATTCATCGGTTGCCATCAAACGCATGGTGGAGGGGCCACAGCAATTTACGTTTTTAAGGGACACAAACCATTCGAAGTATGCTATTCGCAGAGCCTTGCGGGAAGCCATTCCCGCGATGGTCGAAGCTGGGGCGAAACATTTGTTTCTTGAACCGGCCATCTATCCCAAGGAGCACCCCTTGCACAGTGAAGACGACGTGGAGCTTGCCGATGTGATGGAGCGTTTGTCTTCCAAGCCTCCCCGCATCACGAGTGCCGAGATCAGGCGGCAATCATATCGTTTTGAAACGGTCTATGTGGATAAGGACCTTCCCGAGGAGGAGCGGGAGGAAGCTCAAAAACAGACTGGCATAGAATATGCCGAGCTTTTGATTGAAGCCAGAAATCGTGGTCTTACGGTTCATCTGGCGGGAGATGATATGGGAAGTGCGGAGATTTTTGAATCGTTTAAAACTTTTCAAGAACTCAAATCTTGCGGAAATAAGCGTGAGGCATTGGCCCGTGTTGTTGGGGATCCTGTTTTTCAGCAGAGTCTTTCTCCGGAGGAAAAAGAACAGTTTGATGAAATGTATAATGAATCTCTCGTAAGGTGCAACGTCCTTGCTGACGAAAATGGTCAAGCATATGATCGATTCCTCGAAGCTAGGTCAGGCGAATGGAGCGAGGCTCAGCGAGCGCAGCGTTTTGTAGACATGGCGGGAGGAGAGAAGGCGGTGGTTGTGTTCGGGTTTGGGCATGGACTTTTGGGGGCTGCCCTTGATTCCGAGCTGCGAAGGCGAGCCTATGAGGATGGGCAAGGGGAGCCAGCAAAGACCAAGGTTTTGGATATTTGGGAATCGCGCGGGGCCGCTGCTTCATGGGAGGAAAAGCACCCCAAGACGAAATACGCTACGCCGCCGGATGCGGTTTTGTATGTCAAGGAAGGAGAAATGGAGATGCTTCCTGCTCCTTCTGATTCGCCGACCTCACCTGTTCTTGCTGCCGCACCCCGTCCTCCGGATTCGGGGAGGTAGTCCGCCTTTCCTATTTTGGAAAATTTTTCTTGACATTTTTCTAAAAATTAGGAATATTATCCTTACAAAGGCCACAGGTGTATCCGCACCGTGGCCTTTCTTGTTTTATCAGCCCAACGAGTTTTTCATGGAAATTAAGCTAAAATTGCCCTTTGCGCGGAACAGCGCGGTGGATGAGTACGATGTTGTTCAGATGAAAAAAGCTTTGAATCGCCTTGGGTATTATCAGCCCTACGAAAAAGTAGGCATTACAAGCATGGCGGATCGGGGGGTGTTTGAGGCTCTCAAAGCCTTTCAGAAAGATCACGGATTTTCGGCCACTGGCACGGCCAAACCAGAAGATGAAACGATCAAGGCACTCAACAAGGAAGCGTCCAAGACACCAGACGGCCAATATATTTGGCGCACGGTGGAGGATGGCAAAGTTCGTGCGGCGCACGCGCAGTATAATCGTACCATGCGTGCATGGAGCGACGCGCCAGACCCGGGAGAAGATTACAATTGCCGCTGCTGGGCGGAGCCTATAGATGTAAGATATCTTCCGATTGTCAATCTTTCAAAAGATCGTATTAATTCTATCGTTAACAACACACCAGCAAGATTCGAAATCGAAGAGGGTGCTTCATCAGGTGATGAGGCACCTTGGTACGAGGATATATATACAGCTCAGAAAGTATTAAAAAAATATACCTCCATTATCGATCTGATGGCCAAGAAACATAACTTGGATCCGGATCTTATACGTGCAGTAATGTGGGCAGAAAATGCGCGCGGCAGCTACTGGGGCGCGGGTTATGTATTAGACGAGATGAAAGCATCTGAAACAATTATGCCGATGAATATCAACAAAGATATCTGGTATAAACTCGTATCTGACGATTCCAATGATCTCTATTCACCTGTTCAGAATATTGAAGCTGCAACCATATTGCTTAAGCGTATTCAAGATCGTATAGTGAACCCAACACCTGAGAAAATTGCCGCTATTTGGCACTTCATAGGTCACGAAAAGACAAATAATTATTCAGCTTATGTGGGCCGAGTCTATAAATAGAAACCGTGGATCGCAGAGTAAATCGTATTTTTTTGATTTTATCATTCGTGATGTTTCTGGTTACAACAACGCTTTGTTTAACCCTTACATATGATGCCTATCTCATGTCAAAAGATGGGGAGTTTTGTCATTATAGGCAACAGGTTGAAGCAAATTATGATTTTGAATTTCCTGAGGGATATAAATGCGATTTCTTAATTTCAGGATTACTTGAGCCCATAATAATTATCGTTCTTTTTAATATCATCTCACAAACGCCTATCTGGCTCTTATATGGGATTTGTAAGTTTAGAAAGATTTAAAATTCAAAGTCCGTTTGGCGTACGCGTAGTATAGGGTCAAATGGCGTACCTGTTGTTGAGAAAACAACTGGAAGAAACATCGGAAAAATTATAACCCCATGGCGTCATTAAGGATAGCATATTTGTCAAACTTCAGGCTTTTCGGACCACAACGGCGAGGCTGGTGGTATTGCCGCCCAGTTTCGTGGGCCACGGGAGATTGCCAAGTGGAATGACCTGAAGAGACGGTGTTTCCGACATGATTCTGTTCATGGCCAGATATGGACCAGAGATCACCTGCGCATTGGGGAAGAGAGGTTTTCCGTTCGGATAGTAATCATGTAAAATGATAATCCCTCCAGACGTTAGAACTGGCAAAGACGCCGATACTTCGTTATAGACCGCTGTGGCCGAGTGGTCACCATCCAGAAAAATCACGTCAAATTTTTTATCTGTGCTTTTGATATAGTTCAAAGACCCGCTGGTATGAAAGGTGACAACATCGGATAGTCCCATTGCTTGCATCATTGCCGCAGGAGAAGCTGGCGCACCAACCGATTTCCACGCGCCACATTGTGGGTCGTTGACATCGTAAATATCCACGGTGTCGAGATGTCCTCGGGCATTATTGGTCTTGAGCGCACGGGCCAAGTGAAGCGTGGAAGAGCCAATATGTGTTCCTACTTCAAGCACTGAGTCCGGATTTAACCCACGAATCAAGCTGTACAGAGCTCGCCGATCCCCGGGGTTAACACCTCCCCATAAATCATTGGCTGGATGGAATGATTCAATTTCTTTCTTGTCTGTTTCCCAGCTTGAGAGACTATCTGGATTGTTCAAAATCCTAGACAAATCAAATTGGTTGGCAGGAACCAATTGAGACACCGAAAAAGGAAGAGAAGAACATTGAGAGAGAAGAAATTTCTCTTTGCACGCATGGGCTTGCGAAAGCAGGGGAACCGGTAAGAGCGAGCGAATAACAGATTTCAAAGACATGAGCGTCACATTGAGGCTGAGAGAGTTAGAGACTATTTTTCAAAGGCACTGTCGGGAATAGACAAACCTTCCTCGCGGTACTGCGAGATTTTGTTGCGCAAAGTCCGAATGGAAATTCCCAAAATATTAGCCGCATGGGTTCGGTTCCCTAGACAATGATCCAAGGTGTTCAAAATCATATCCCGTTCGACATCGGCAATTGTCCGGCCCACCAGATTTTCAACGCCGCCCGGGTTCTGAAGAGGCGGAGTTGTTTTCCCCGCCCCCGAAACGCCAGAAGGACTTGGAGCCTTGGTCGGTGCAGCCGCAGGAGAAGCCGCCGCAGAACTTCCTTGAACCAGAATCGCTGTCGCTTCTATTTTGTCTTCGACTGAAACCAGAACGGCGCGGTGCATAGCGTTCTCAAGTTCACGAATATTTCCTCGCCAATGGTGGCTCGTGACTTTGGCTTTTCCCTCTTCGGAAAGCGGCTTTTTCGCAACGCCATTTTGTTCAGAGTATTTATCAAGAAAAAATTGGGCCAAGGGAACAATATCTGCAACCCTTTCGCGCAAGGCAGGTAAGCGAATGTTCACAACATTAAGCCGGAAATATAAATCTTCGCGGAATTCGCCTTTGGAAACAGATTCTTCGAGATTGCGATTGGATGTGGCAATAATCCGAACATCCACCTTGACTGAATCATTGCTGCCAACGCGGGTGATCTCACGTTCTTGAATGGCGCGGAGCAATTTGGCTTGCAGCATCGGGTGCATTTCAGAAACTTCGTCAAGAAGAAGAGTTCCCCCATTGGCCTCTTCGAACTTACCAAGGCGGCGCGAAACCGCTCCGGTAAACGATCCTTTTTCATGACCAAATAATTCGGATTCCAAAAGACTCTCGGGAATTGCGGCGCAGTTGAGAGCAATAAAAGGCCCATTGGCTCGCCGTGATTTCCGGTGAATATATTGGGACATAACTTCTTTTCCCGTTCCAGATTCTCCGGTAATCAGAATAGTCGCCTCGCTACCAGCGACTTTGTCGGCAACCGCGACAACAGCTTTCATGGCCGGATCTCCGGCAATCATGGTGTTATTCTCTTCGGTGACGGCCTCCAGAATTCCAGCAATCAGTTCAGCATCTGGCGGAAGAGGGACATATTCCTTTGCCCCGTCCTGAATGGCTTTGACCGCAAGGCGAGCATCAGTCCCCACGCCGCAGGCTACCACAGGCACATGAATTCGCTCGGTCTTCAAGGCTTCAACAAAAGCACCGATTTTTTGCTTTACATCAATCATGACAAGGTCTGCTCCCTTGCCATTGCGCAAAGCCCCAAGGGCCTGATCGGTATCTTCGCAGTGAATAACTTTTGCTCCCCGCTGGAGAGCAATCTTTCCTGCTGCACTAATATAGCCATCCAGCTGGCCGATAATCATAAGACGCATGGTTCTAAATCCTCTGCGCCGATTAGAGCATAGCAAGACCAAAAAAAGAAGACGAAACAGGGCGCAGAGCCGAGTTTTAGGTAAAAATCAGCTCTGTTCCGATTTAACGATCTCGGTCATGGTGACCCCTAGACGGTCTTCCACAACCACAACTTCGCCCCGCGCAACCAGACGGTTGTTAACATAGATGTCAATTGCTTCACCGACTTTGCGGTCTAGCTCAACCACCGCACCCCGCCCAAGTTTGAGAAGTTGGGAGACTTTCATCGAAGAGCGGCCCAGAACAGCAGAAATTTGAACGGGAATATCGTAAATCGCAGTGACATCATTGGCCATCGGCTCGCCGATTTCATAGGGATTCTCCTCCGCAACGCCTGCGTTGGGGTCTTCAATCTCCTTTGGGCTAAAATCATCAGATCCAGATGGTTGGTTTGGGTCAGCCATAATCTATTCTCCCTTTGAATCTCTATTGTCGCTTTTTTGGGCTCTCGGAGCAAGCAGCTCTTCAATGTGGCGTGTTATTTCTTGGGCTAGCGCGGTGTGGTCGCGGACGGCCCCTCCATCTGCCCATGAAATTTTACAGCTCCCGCTTTGCAGGGCTGGATTTCCCTTGATGGTCACGCGGTCAAAGGGAAAATCGGGAGACGTAGAGAGAATGTCTCGCAAGGGGCCTTCATCTGTTTCTGTAATTTCTATAAGAACAGGAATGGCGGGTTGGGAGGAAATCACTTTTTGAATAATATTCTGAACTTCCGAAAGCCCATAAGTGTCATTGAGCAGCGGAAAGGTTTTGGCAAAAATGGCTGCGCAGAGCCCAAGGACTTCTTTCTCAAAGAGATTTGCCCTCATTTGCTCGGAGAGCAGAACAGCTTTGATGGAATCTGCCAACCGATTCACTTGTTCGGCCAAGTATTGTTC
>CAYZAR010000102.1:0-5935 GCA_964476455.1 uncultured Micavibrio sp. | reverse complement strand
GAGGAAAAACAACGAGGCGGTCTCTCCTGAAGATCAATTCAGCCCAACTCGTTCGGGGGGCAGTTCTTTGCAGATGGCCAGAACCAATGAATCCGCTTCTGCCGAGATATTGAATGAGATCTACTCAAGGTGGTCGGATACTTCGTACCAACATAAGCCCAAAGTTGGCAACCTCATTATGGATGCAATTCACTGGCTATTTGGAAGTCGGGGACTCTTTAACTTACGTGATCCTCACAACCAATACGTTCATCCACTGGCCCAGTTAACTAGTATCGGGAAAGAGCTGGTTGATTCTTCAATCCGTAATATTGGAATTGGATTTGGGGCTCAAATCGGAGGGACAGGAGCCAATCTCTTTGGCATTTCCGCTGGTGGCGATGCGGCTAGGGCAGTGTCCAGCTTCATGTACTCTATTGCGTTAATGACCCTTACGGCTGGAATTACTCTGTACTATATTCTGCCATTTTTACCGTTTCTCTATTTCTTCTTTGCCGTAGGGAACTGGGTTAAGGGGATTTTTGAGGCCATGGTTGGCGTTCCTCTCTGGGCGTTGGCTCACTTGCGTATTGACGGCCCCGGGCTTCCTGGGGGAGCAGCAATGAACGGCTATTTCATGATCTTCGAAATTTTCATTCGCCCGATTGTGATCGTCTTTGGTCTGCTAGCCTCTGTCAGTATCTTTGCAGCTATGGCCACGGTTCTCAACAGTATCTTTGATCTAGCTGTTACCAATATGGGTGGGTTGGATTTTGAGAATACTGGAGCAGGTTGGGCCTCTTTTGCCAGAGGTCCGATTGACCAGTTGTTCTTCACAATCTTGTATGCAGTCTTGCTCTATATTATGGGCTTGTCTTCCTTCAAACTGATCGACCTTCTTCCGGCCCAGATTATGCGCTGGATGGGGGCGGGCGTTTCTGGCTTCCAAGGTGGCCATGAAGACCCATCGCAAACGCTTGGCCAGTTTGCAGGCCAAGCACAAACAGCAGTGACCGGTCTTCGTAACATGGGAGATTCCATGATGGCAGGCGGGAGCGCTGTAAACAATATGGCAAAAAAATTCATGAATAGTGGTAAATAGCCATAAGAAACAAAAAAGCGGTCCTGAGGGGCCGTTTTTTTATGGTTGTAAACTGTTTTCCTCATTGAAAGCAGATAGGGCTCATTCTGGATTAAGTCCGAGAGAGGGCGGGTCAGCATTTACCTTTTCTTATTATTTTCAAATCATGATACTATCTCTAGTTTCTATCTCTTTCTTTCTTCTGATTATCAATAATAACTTTTCCTCTTGAGGTCCTTTAGCATGACACGCGCTGGTCACGATACCCTGCAAACTCGTAAAACACTGGTTGTTGACGGGAAGTCCTATGATTATTTCTCCTTGCCGGAAGCCCAAAAGAAGCTTGGCGACTTTTCGCACCTTCCTTTTTCGCTGAAGGTTCTGCTTGAGAATATGCTTCGTTTTGAAGATGGTCGCTCGGTGAGTGTTGAGGATGCTGAAGCGGTTAAGGCTTGGCTCAAAACCAAAACATCTACGCATGAGGTTGCCTATCGTCCGGCACGGGTTTTGATGCAGGATTTTACAGGTGTTCCTGCCGTGGTTGATTTGGCGGCTATGCGTGAAGCAATGGGAGCACTGGGCGGCAATCCCCAAAAAATTAATCCACTGACGGCTGTGGACCTTGTCATTGACCACTCGGTTATGGTTAACGAGTACGGCTCGCCCAAAGCGTTCCAAGCCAATGTTGATGAAGAGTTCAAACAGAATATCGAACGCTACCAGTTTTTGCGTTGGGGCCAGAGTGCTTTCAAAAACTTCCGTGTGGTTCCTCCGGGAACGGGAATTTGCCATCAGGTCAATGTTGAGTATTTGGCCCAGACAGTTTGGGTTGAGGAAGACGAAGAAAAATCCGGAACTTTTATTGCTTATCCTGATACGTTGGTGGGAACTGACTCTCACACAACTATGGTCAATGGGATGGGGGTTCTTGGCTGGGGTGTTGGTGGGATTGAAGCTGAAGCCGCTATGCTGGGGCAACCCGTTTCGATGTTGATTCCAGAAGTTGTTGGTTTCAAACTGACTGGAAGAATGAAAGAAGGAACCACGGCAACAGACCTTGTTCTGATGGTTACCCAACTTCTTCGTGCCAAAGGGGTCGTCAATAAATTTGTTGAATTTTATGGCCCGGGGTTAGATCATTTAACTCTTGCGGATCGTGCGACGATTGCCAATATGGCTCCTGAATATGGTGCAACTTGCGGCTTTTTCCCGATTGATGCGGAAACCATTCGCTATCTCAATTTTACAGGCCGCGATCCTCACCGCGTGCGTCTGGTCGAAGCCTATGCCAAGGAACAGGGGATGTGGCGCGATGCGAACTCTCCTGATCCTGTCTTTACCGACACGCTTGAACTGGATCTAGGCAATGTCGAGCCGTCTTTGGCAGGGCCAAAACGTCCGCAAGACCGTGTGCCTTTGTCCAAAGCTCCTGAGTCGATCAAAACTGTGGCAACGGCGGGCAAAAAATCGGAAGTTATAGGCAAGGGTTATGACCTCGAGGACGGCGCGGTTGTGATTGCCGCGATTACCTCTTGTACCAATACGTCCAATCCATCGGTTTTGGTGGCTGCGGGGCTCGTGGCCCGCAAGGCTTTGGCCAAGGGTCTTTCAACCAAGCCGTGGGTGAAAACTTCCTTGGCCCCGGGTTCGCAAGTCGTGACCGAATATTTGACCAAAGCCGGACTTCAAGCAGACCTTGATAAACTGGGGTTTAACCTTGTCGGGTATGGTTGCACAACCTGTATCGGAAACTCTGGGCCGTTGCCGGATCATATTGCCAAAGCCGTTGAAGCAGGAGACTTGACGGTTGCGGCTGTCCTCTCTGGGAACCGCAATTTTGAAGGTCGCGTTAATCCACATGTAAAAGCGAACTACTTGGCTTCGCCGCCTTTGTGCGTGGCCTATGCGCTGGCTGGAAATATGCACATTAATCTGCTCAGCGATCCTCTTGGTATGGGGTCTGATGGGAAGCCTGTTTTCTTGAAAGATATTTGGCCGACCAACAAGGAAATTTCTGACACTATTGAACAATGTTTGACCAGTGAAATGTTCAAATCCCGCTATGCTGATGTTTTCAAAGGCCCTGCAGAGTGGCAGAAAATTTCGGCGGATGCTTCGGGGCAAACCTATAACTGGGATGAGAAGTCAACCTACGTTGCTAATCCGCCTTACTTTACCGGAATGTCTAAAACACCCGGGAAAGTCAGTGATGTAAAAGGAGCCAGAATTCTTGCTGTCTTTGGAGACTCGATCACCACTGACCACATTTCACCTGCTGGAAATATTAGTAAAAAGTCACCTGCCGGGCAGTATCTTGTCGATCATGGGGTGGCCCCTGCTGACTTTAACTCCTACGGGGCGCGTCGCGGCAACCATGAAATCATGATGCGCGGAACCTTTGCCAATATTCGCATTAAAAACGAAGTCCTTGGCGGGGTTGAAGGGGGCTTGGCCAAACATATCCCAAGCGGCGAACAAATGCCGATTTATGATGCAGCCATGAAATACGCGGAAACCAAAACGCCGCTGGTGGTGTTCGCTGGTAAAGAATATGGGACTGGATCTTCTCGGGACTGGGCGGCAAAAGGGACTGTCTTGCTTGGCGTTCGGGCTGTGATTGCTGAGAGTTTCGAACGAATTCACCGCTCGAACCTTGTCGGTATGGGAGTCCTTCCTTTGGTTTTCAAGGAAGGAGCTAGTCGCACATCTTTGAATCTGAAAGGCGATGAACTGATTGATATTTCGGGAGTAGAGGCAGGGATTACACCTCGTCAGGATGTCACGTTGACCATTACGCGTGCAGACGGCAAAAAAGAGGAGCATAAGCTCTTGTGCCGGATTGATACGCTGGACGAAGTTGAATACTTCAAAAACGGGGGCATCTTGCATTATGTTCTGCGAGATCTGGCCAGTTAGATACTCTCCTCTTTTCTGTTTTGAGCAACCGCCCTTTCTTTATAAAAAAGAGAGGGCGGTTTTTGTTATACCCCCTATGAAATGCGGGAATATGGCCAAAATCCATTATTATCTGGCTTTTTTGGCTATTTTGCTGTATTGGTGCGGCGCATTTTGAAAGAAGGAATCCAAAAGTGACGCAAAATCTCAGAAATATTGCTATTATTGCCCACGTTGACCACGGGAAGACAACCTTGATTGACTCTATTTTGCGTCAAAGCGGAACGTTCCGTGACAACCAAGATCTCGGTGAGCGTATTATGGATAGTAATGCTCTGGAGCGTGAACGCGGGATTACCATTCTGGCCAAATGTACCTCTGTTTTATGGGACGGCAATAAAATCAATATCATTGATACGCCTGGCCACGCGGATTTTGGCGGTGAAGTCGAACGTATTTTGAACATGGCCGATGGGGTTGTGTTGTTGATTGATGCGGCGGAAGGTCCTCTTCCTCAAACAAAATTTGTTTTGGGGAAAGCCTTGACGCGAGGGCTGCGTCCGATTGTTGTCGTCAACAAAATTGATCGGCCCGATGCGCGTCCGGTTGAAGTTCTCAATGAAGTTTTTGACTTGTTTTCCTCTTTGGATGCAACAGAAGATCAACTTGATTTTCCGGTTCTTTACGCTTCTGGTCGTGATGGGTGGTGCTGTGATACGCTGGATGGTCCGCGTGAAAATCTTCACCCGATGCTAGATCTAATTCTCTCGCACGTTCCATCTCCGCAAGTGGATCCAGACGGTCCATTCAGAATGCTTGCCACTATCTTGAATGCAGATCCTTATTTGGGTCGTATCTTGGTAGGACGCGTGGTGTCAGGGTCAGCTAAAGTCAATATGCCAGTCAAGGCTATCAATCTTGAAGGGAAAACCGTCGAACAGTTTCGTCTTTCTAAACTTCTGACTTTTTCTGGAATTACAAAAGTTCCGGCTCAAACGGTTGAAACGGGAGATATTATCTGCATCGCGGGGATGAGTGCGGCCTCAGTGGCGGATACCATCTGTGACCTGTCTGTGACCGAAGCCGTTCCGGCAACCCCTATTGATCCGCCTACAATGGCAATTACTATCACGGTCAATGACTCTCCTTTGGCGGGGAAAGATGGAAAGAAACTAACCTCGAATATGATTCGGGAACGCTTGTTTACCGAAGCAGAAAGCAACGTCGCAATTCGCGTGACGGAATCTGCCAACCGTGATTCTTTCGAATTGGCTGGTCGCGGCGAGCTCCAGATCGGAGTTTTGCTTGAAACCATGCGGCGCGAAGGGTTCGAGATGTCGATTTCTCGTCCTCGGGTTTTGCTCAGAAAAGATGAAAATGGTCAGCCTCTTGAACCGTACGAAGAAATTATCATTGATATTGATGAAGAATATACGGGTTGTGTGGTTGAAAAATTGACCCAGCGTAAGGCAGATATTGTTGATATGCGCTCTTCTGGTCACGGAAAAAGCCGTTTGGTTTTCTCTATTCCGTCTCGGGGCATGATTGGCTATCGCGGCCAGTTTTTGACCGACACGCGGGGGACGGGAGTTCTCAACCGGTTGTTCAAAGAATACGGCCCTTATAAAGGAGATATTCTTGGACGTCGCAACGGAGCTTTGATTTCTACCGAAACCGGCAAGGCGGTTGCTTATGCGCTTTTTGCGCTCCAAGATCGTGGTTCGATGTTTGTAGCCCCGGGGGACGATGTTTATCTTGGTATGATTGTGGGAGAAAATTCCCGCGAGAATGATCTTGATATTAATGTAAGTCGGGCTAAGCAGCTGACCAACATTCGGGCGGCAGGAAAAGATGAAAACATTATTCTAACTCCTCCGCGCAAATTGAGCTTGGAAGACATGATGTCTTATATCAATGAAGATGAGTTGGTGGAAATTACCCCAAAAACAACTCGATTACGAAAACAAATTCTCACCGAAT
>CAYZAR010000101.1:0-5937 GCA_964476455.1 uncultured Micavibrio sp. | reverse complement strand
GGGTGACTTTCTTAGAGGGACAGGAATCCTTCATGGTCAATCCCTTTTTGAAAATGAATTGCTGGGCTGTCTTGCCTGAAGAGTCTGAAGGGGTGCAGGTTGGTGATTTTGTTGACGTTTATTTTATGAGTTCGGAGCAAACTCTGGCTTTATCCTGATTTTTTATGACGGGGGCAGGTTGCGTAAGATTTTTTGTTGCCTGTGGCACACAAAGATTCCGTGTCTGAATCGCAAAAGAGACAAAGATCATGAGATGTCTTCATTTGGACTTTATCTTCGCCGATTGTAACCCCAATATTTTTCATTTTGCAGAGCGTTCTTGAAAAAGTTTCGGCGGTCATACCAAGATAATTGGCGACCATGGATTTTCTGAAAGGGAAAAAAAACTCTAAATTTCCTTTCCCGCGCTCAAGAAATTTAACCAACAGGTAGTAACCAACCCGCTGAATCGGAGTTTTTATATTCATAGCATCAATCTGATGCATGGCATTTTTGTAGTGGTAGGTAACAATTTGCAGCAAATTATTGGCAAACACGGCATCACTTGCCGCGAGTTTTTTCACAATATTTTCTGGAATAAAAATCAAACGCGATTCTGTAACAGCCTGAACGGCAATAGGGGAAGGGCCTCCCATAAACAAAACTGCTTCCATACAGGTGTCGGCTGATTGCAGCATCCGAATCGTTGCTTCTTTCCCCGTATCGTCTATGCGGAGAGTTCGGACTGTTCCAGAGAGGACCAGAAAAACAAATTCTGGAGAATCCCCCTGTTGGACCAAAATGCGACCCGCCTCTACAGAGTGAGAGGTAGAGGCATCCAAAATGTAGGCCAAGCTCTCCGAGCTTAATCCACGAAGCAGGCGCGGAAGAGAGTCCCTTTCTGTTGGGAGAAATAATTTCTCGTAATCACTTTTGAGTAGGGGCATGGGTCAAACCGTCGCAGACAAGCATATTATTCGGTAACTTGATCTAAATCAAGTCAGCTTGATTCCCGTCATGCAAAAATCTTGCAGCTCGGAAAACGCCTGCGGATTCTGAGTGTGTCTTTGGGGTTATTTAGCGGAGAATTTATTGATGGTTTCTTCAACGGATCAGTTTCGGGCGTTGTCTTTCAGTACCGTGGCCTTCACGGTGTGTTTTGCGGTCTGGACGATTTTTTCGATCATTGGTGTGCAAATCAAAGAAGATATGGGGTTATCGGATACCCAGTTTAGCTTGCTCATCGGGACGCCTATTCTCACAGGTTCTTTGATTCGTTTGTTTCTTGGCATTTGGGCGGATCAATATGGGGGCCGCCCAATTCTTATGCTTGTCATGCTCTCTTCGGCCTTTTTTACTTGGTGTCTGACCTATGCGAATACCTACGAGATGATGCTGCTAACATCTTTGGGGGTTGGGATTGCCGGAGGGAGCTTCGTTGTCGGGATTACCTATCTGTCCAAATGGAGCGATAAAGATCGTCAAGGGACGGCTCTTGGTGTGTTTGGTATGGGTAATATCGGAGCTGCAGTTACCAAGTTTGTTGCTCCATTTGTCATGGTGGCATATGGCTGGCATACCGTTGCGCAAGTTTGGGCGGCCTCTCTCGTGGTCATGTCCATTTTATTTTGGATTTTTACAAAAGACGAACCGCAAATTCGGGAGCAGCGTGCCGCGAAGGCTGCACCAAAATCTATGTTGGAGTCGTTAAAGCCACTCAAAAAACTGCAAGTTTGGCGGTTTTCCCTCTATTACTTCTTTGTTTTTGGTGGGTTCGTCGCTTTGGCTTTGTGGTTGCCTCGCTATTATGTCGGTGTCTATGGAATGGATATCAAACAGGCGGGTATGCTGGCGGCTTCTTTCTCCGTTGCGGGGTCTTTGTTTCGCGCTGTTGGGGGGTATCTTTCCGACAAATATGGGGCACGTTCCGTTATGTATTGGACATTTTTTGTTTGCACGGGGTGTTGCTTTCTTCTTGCTTATCCTTCTACCGATTATGTCGTTCATGGCATTAAAGAAGATATAGCTTTCAGTTTTGGATGGGGATTCATTCCTTTCACGATTATTGTCTTTGTGCTTGGTTTTTTTATGTCGCTTGGCAAGGCTGCTATCTACAAACACATTCCTGTTTACTATCCGAATGATGTCGGCTCGGTTGCGGGGATTGTTGGTCTTATCGGCGGTCTTGGCGGTTTCTTCCTCCCTATCTGTTTCGGGATGATGAATGACATCGTCGGAATTTGGACCAGTTGTTTCATGTTGATGTTCCTTTTGGTCGCCGTAGCTCTTGTCTGGATGCATGTTTCCATTGTGATGATGGAACGCGGCCTCAAAAAATCAAAATATTTTCCTGAATTTGGAAATCAACAATCAGCAGCAGACTCACGGTAGAGGAGAGAGAAAAGATGGCTAAAGACATTGAACAGTGGGATCCGGAAGATCAAGTTGCTTGGGAATCCGGAGGTAAAAAAATAGCTTTCCGCAACTTGTGGATTTCTATTCCCTGCCTTTTATGCGGATTTGCGGTCTGGATGTTCTGGAGCATTATCACCGTTCAAATGCTCAATATTGGCTTTCCCTTTACCCAAGATCAGTTGTTTACGGTGAGTGCGATTGCAGGTCTTTCTGGGGCAACGCTCCGGATTCCAAGTTCCTTCTTTATTCGGATTGCCGGAGGGCGTAACACAATATTTTTGACTACGGCTTTTTTGATGATTCCGGCTTTTGGAACAGGGATGGCCTTGCAGGACATTAATACGCCGCTCTGGGTTTTCCAGTTTCTCGCTTTGCTGTCGGGGTTTGGGGGAGGTAACTTTGCGTCTTCCATGTCGAATATCAGCTTCTTTTTTCCCAAACGGATTCAAGGTTTGTCTCTTGGCCTGAATGCGGGGCTCGGGAACTTTGGGGTGACCACGATGCAAATTCTGGTTCCCCTTGTGATGACGGCTGGAATTTTCGGTGGCGAGGCTATGATCCTGAAAAGTGATTCAGGCTCTCTGATTGGGAAAGCTTTGGCTGGAACGGAAACCTTCATTCACAATGCAGGCTACGTCTGGGTAGCTATTCTGTTGCCTTTGGTTGTTGCGGCTTGGGTGGGGATGAACAACATTAAAGCCGATCACGTTTCCCCGGGAATTGGTGGGCCTGTCGTTTCCATGCTCAAAGTAACGTTTATGCTTCTCATTGGTCTTGGTATGGCGGCGTTTGCGCTGTGGTTCATTCTTCCTCCTGAATCTGGGGGAAATGGCTTTGGGGTTAGTAAATGGATTGTCTTGCCGAGTGTGATTGTGCTAACTGTCTTGGCTTTGCGCTTAATTCCTGGTCCTATCCAGCAGGGCCTAAGCCGCCAGTATAAAATTTTTTCTCATCCCCATACATGGATCATGACGGTTATCTATACGATGACATTTGGTTCTTTTATCGGGTATTCTGCGGCGTTTCCTCTGGCCATCAAAGTTATTTTCGGCTTTAAGCACGTCATGGTTGATGGAGCTATGGTTCATACTGAAGCAAATCCAGCTGCTCCGAATGCTTTGATGTATGCGTGGATCGGGCCATTTATCGGGGCGTTGATCCGCCCAATCGGAGGATGGGTTTCTGACCGTGTCGGGGGGGCTTTGGTCACGCAGATTTGTTCTGTGGTTATGGTTGCTGCGGCTCTTGGCGCGGCTTACTATATGAAAGCCGCTTACGCGTCTCCAACTCCGGAAGAGTTTTTTATGCCTTGCTTCTTGCTGTTCTTGACTTTGTTCTTGGCCAGCGGGATAGGGAATGGTTCAACATTTCGCACGATTGCCAAAGTCTTTGACAAAGAACTGGCTGGTCCAGTTCTGGGTTGGACATCGGCTGTTGCTGCCTATGGGGCTTTCATCATTCCTCAAGTTTTTGGTGAACAAATCAAAGCCAAGACACCAGAGGTTGCCCTTTATGGATTCGCGGCTTTCTATGCTGTGTGTATGGCCTTGAACTGGTGGGCTTATCTGCGTTCTAACGCCCAGCACAAAAACCCGTAACCTGACGGAGACTTAAAAAATGAGTTATTTCATTGATCGCATGAGGTATTTCGTTCAAGAGCAAGAAACTTTTGCCAACGGACATGGAATCACTACGAATGAAAACCGAGGTTGGGAAAAAGCTTATCGGGATCGCTGGGCGCATGACAAGATTGTCCGTTCTACCCATGGTGTGAACTGTACGGGCTCCTGCTCTTGGAAAATCTATGTGAAAAACGGACTCATCACATGGGAAACTCAGCAGACAGATTATCCGCGAACAAGGCCGGACCTTCCTAACCATGAGCCTCGCGGCTGTGCACGGGGGGCGAGTTATAGCTGGTATATCTATTCCGCCAATCGCTTGAAATATCCTTTGATTCGCAAACGTCTCTTGTCCTTGTGGCGGGAGGCGAAGGAAACGGCTGCTTCTCCGGTCGATGCGTGGGCTTCGATTCAAAAAGATCCTGAATTGCGAAAAGAGTATCAGCAGATGCGTGGACGCGGTGGGTTCGTGCGGGCTGAGTGGGATGAAGTCAATGAAATCATTGCCGCAGCCAATATTCATACAATTAAAGCACATGGTCCAGATCGGGTAATTGGGTTTTCTCCGATTCCAGCGATGTCAATGGTCTCTTATGCGGCTGGGTCGCGCTATCTATCCCTCCTCGGCGGCGTTTGCATGAGTTTCTATGACTGGTATTGTGATTTGCCTCCTTCTTCTCCACAAACATGGGGGGAGCAGACCGATGTTCCAGAGAGCGCGGACTGGTATAATGCAGGGTTCATTATCATGTGGGGATCAAATGTTCCCCAAACGAGAACACCCGATGCCCACTTTATGACCGAGGCTCGTTACAAGGGAACTCAAGTTGTAACGATCACACCTGATTACAGTGAAGCTTCGAAGTTTGGTGATATTTGGCTGAACCCACGTCAAGGAACGGATGCAGCACTCGGCATGGCGATGGGACACGTTATCCTACGCGAGTTTCATTTGAACAGCCCATCCCCTTATTTTGATGAATATTGCCGAACCTATACGGATATGCCGTTTTTGGTCAAGCTTGAACGTCGCGGTGATAAATTTGTTCCCGGGCGGTTCTTGAGGGCATCTGATTTTGATGACTCCTTGGGCGAACAGGTTAATCCAGAGTGGAAAACAGTTTGCTTTGACGAACGAACCGGACATATCACCGTTCCAACGGGGTCTATTGGATTTCGGTGGGGAGAAGATGGCAAGTGGAACATTCTTCCCAAAAATGCGCGTTCCGGTGAAGGAATTTTACCACAGAAGACTTTGCTTGGTCGTCATGATGATGTTGTGCCCGTTGCATTCCCTTACTTTGCCGGTCAAACGCATGAGCATGGCTATTTTCAGCCAAGCGCGAATGAGGATGTTCTCTATCGGAACCTTCCCGTTAAAGTGATGGACCTCAAAGGCGAGAAAGTTGCGGTTGTTACCGTTTTTGATATGCTTTGCGCTAATTATGGCCTAGAGCGTGAGGGGTTGGGGGGCAATCATGTAGCCTCTACCTACGATCAGGATGTTCCGTACACACCGAAATGGCAGGAAGCCATTACAGGCGTTCCGGCTGAAAAAGTGATCCAAGTGGCGCGAGCGTTTGCCCAAAATGCTCATATTACCAAGGGCAAGTCCATGATTATTATCGGGGCGGCTATGAACCACTGGTATCATATGGATATGAATTACCGCTCGGCAATCAATATGCTTGCGTTCTGCGGTTGTGTTGGTCAATCCGGTGGTGGATGGGCGCACTATGTCGGGCAAGAAAAACTTCGGCCACAAACGGGATGGGCTCCGCTTGCTTTCGCTCTGGACTGGAATCGTCCTCCGCGTCAGCAAAATTCAACATCTTTTTTCTATGCTCATACGGATCAGTGGCGTTACGAAACCCTCAAAGTTGGCGATGTTCTTTCTCCTTTAGCGAATAAGGAGAGATGG
>CAYZAR010000100.1:0-6193 GCA_964476455.1 uncultured Micavibrio sp. | reverse complement strand
TTCACCGGATCCCCGCACGGGGGCGGGGATGACAAGAATAACGGGGATGACGGGGGAGAGACCATGGGGGTTGCAGATAAGTCATTATAGGCTTGGCTATAATTCTTGCGGTCTGGATTTTCTCGTGAAGATGGGCTACTCTCCCCGCGCAATGCCTATTGATTTTGATTTTCTACAAACAGTCTTTCTCCTTCCAGCTATGGCATTTCTTGTCACGCTGGGGGCCATTCCGCTTGTTCGAAAATGGGCAATGGAAACTGGCTTTGTCGATCATCCCGGGGGCCGCAAGCAACATGACGGAGATGTTCCTCCCATTGGGGGAGTTGTTGTGTTTTCCGTTTTTATGGCGTTCTCGGTTTTTACCGAATCCCCTTTCGATGGAACATGGGCCTTCTTTCTGGCCTTGACCATGGTACTTCTCGCAGGGATTGCCGATGATGCAAGGGGGGTGGATGCGCGGATCAAATTCTCTATTCACTTTCTTGCTGCGTTTATCATGGTGCTGGGTGGAGAAGTGCGGCTTGAAAATTTAGGAAATCTTCTCGGCTTTGGTGAAATGACGCTGGGGTGGTTTTCAATTCCATTCTCGGTGGCCTGTGTCGTTTATATTATCAATGCCATGAATATGATGGATGGGATTGATGGGCTTGCTGCCGGAAAAGGCCTGATTATTCTGGGGTGGTTGATGGCAGCGTGCGCTCTTGGGGATTGGCGAGAGCCCCTGACCGCGATGGCGATTATTTCTGGCGGGTTGGTTGGTTTTCTTGTTTATAATTTACGTCACCCCTTTCACAAAAAGGCCAGCGTGTTTCTCGGGGATGCCGGAAGCATGGCTTTGGGACTAACCATTGCGTGGTTTGCTATGGGAATCTCCCAAGGGCCGGAACCCGTTGTTGCGCCAGTTTCTGTGGCGTGGATTATTGCCCTGCCGATTGTTGATGCTTTTGGTCTTTTCGTGACAAGGATTCGTGAAGGCAAGCATCCCTTCATGCCTGATCGTCGCCATTTTCACCACCGCTTTCTGGATGCCGGTTTCTCAGTTGGCCAGTCAACCTTCCTCATTCTGCTATGGGGAGGTTTATTGGGAGCTATCGGGTTTTTCGGCGTAGCCCTTGGCATTCCCGAGGGAGTTTTGGGATGGTTGTGGGTGGCTCTATGGGTTGGTCATACGGTGCTGGTCATGCGGCCTGCCTTGTTGGTTTCAGGACTTGCTGGCTTGCATAGAGTTTTATTTTCTTCGCCTTCTACCAAACAGAATTCTCAAACGGGGGAACTATGAAGCCTTTGAAAATAGCCTATCTGGTTACGCGCATGGATGAATACGGAGGTCCGCAAATTCATGTGCGTGATTTGTCCATATGGTTGCAAGGCCAAGGACACCAGCCGCTGGTTCTCTCGGGATGGGCCGGTGTTTTTTCCGATGAAGTGCAGGCTAGTGGAATTGATTACCGCGAAATTCCCTTTCTGGGCCGTCCGATTGATCCGATCAAGGATGTCAAAGCCTTTCTAGAACTGCGCCGCGTTCTGAAGAGCGAACGCCCTGACCTTTTGTCTTGCCATTCTTCAAAAGCCGGATGGATTGGCCGCTTTGCCGCATGGTCGTGTGGAATTCCCGTTGTCTTTACCGCGCATGGTTGGGCTTTCACCAAAGGGATTCCTTTGCTGCAAAAAATACTCTACATGGGGCTTGAAAAATTTGCGGGCTATTTCTGCAACCACGTTATTACAGTCAGCCAGTATGATCGGGATCTTGCCTTGCGCTACCATATTGTTGCCGCAGAGAAAATGACCGCTGTTCATAATGGGATGCCAAACTATCCCGCGCCTTTGCGCACCAAACGGGAAGGGCCAGTACGCCTCATGATGGTGGCGCGCGTGGCTCCCCAGAAAGATCATGAGCGACTCTTGCGCGTTTTATGGGGCTGTCTGGATCTGGATTGGACGCTTGATTTGGTCGGGGCAGGTGATGATTTGCACCTCCGCCAAATGGTGGACCGGATGGGATATACTGACCGCGTCAATTTTATGGGAGAGCGGGGAGATGTCGGGCAGTTGCTTGATAATTGCGCCGACGTTTTTCTGTTGGTTTCCAATTGGGAGGGCTTCCCACGCAGCATCCTAGAGGCTATGAGATCGGCCTTGCCTGTCATTGCCAGTGATGTCGGCGGTGTTCGGGAATCTGTGCAAGACGGCGTGACTGGCTTTGTTGTTCCCGCTGGACAAGATGATCCCTTGCTACACGCTTTGAGGGTTTTGATTGCGGATCGGGATTTGCAACTCAAGATGGGAGCAGCCGGACGGGCACAATACGATGCCGAATTTACCTTCCTCGCCATGGCGAACAAGACGTTTGCGGTTTATCAGAAGGTGTTGGCCCATTCGAAAGACCCCGCGATCTGTGGATAACATTCGGGATTTTTGGCGGATACGTTGACGCCGGATGATTCGGCCTTCACCTTGGCGGAAGTGAAGGTATTGTTTTTATCCCATGTCGTTTCGCATGACTTTATCCTATCGTTCTTCTCTTTTGCTGCCTTTGGCCGTTTTGGGTCTTTCGGCTTGCGCCGTGCCGCCCAAGGCCGATAAAGATCCGCAAGCCTTGGGTGCGGCAGCACTCCCCGTTGTTCCAGTTCCTGCGCCAGATGTTGAGCAAGTGGCGGCAATGCCGATGCCCGAGAGTGGAATTTCTCCGCTGGAAGAACGGGTCCTAGCCCTTGAAAAGAATATGATTGGTGTTCAATCCGAGGTTGCAAACTCACGTCCTCTCTTGCGCAAGGTTGATGCGATGGAGCGGAACTTCAAAGCTTTGTCTTTGGAACTTGATCGGATTGATCGGGACTATGCGATTTCGCCTTTGGTCGGGAGCAAAGAAAAACCTGAGCAAAAGGCAGAGATGCCTCTTAAGACAAATTCTCCGGTTTCTTCCACCTTGCCAGCAAAAAAATCTGTGGAGCCAGTCCTGCCGGACCACGCAGCAGCGATTAAGCGCACCCATGTTCCCAAGCCAGTTTTTCGCCCACTTCCGACAAAGTCGGAGTCTGCTCCCGTCTCAACCAAGCCGGATTCGCATAAGCTGACAGTTCGGAATATGCGCGTTGGCGAGAAAAATGGCGGTGTGACACGGATCGTGCTTGATACCAATTCTCCCGCACGACATAATTATGACCTTGATAATAATGAAAAAATTTTGGTGATTGAGGTTCCTGATGCGGGATGGGCGGCCCAGAAATCGGCAAGTCTGACCCAATCTCCTCTGGTGGCTTCTTATAAAGCCGAGAGTGACAAAACAGGGTCTCGTCTTGTCTTGCAGCTCAAGAAAGAGGCAACCGTCCTCTCAACGGCGCGTTTGGCTGCTGGAAAAGGCTCGGGGGATCGGGTTTATCTTGACATTGCCCCTAAAAAATAGGGATTTTCTTTTTGGTCCAATCGGACTAAGTAAGTCCTAAGTGTCCATCCATTACGGTTCTCGGAAATCCCCCATTTTCGTCGCATATCTGGAACTTTCTGGACGGACACTAAGAAAAGAACAAAACTAAAAAACGAGGATCAAAAATGAGAAAAAAACTTTTGGGTGCGGTGGCAATTGTGGCCGTCACGGCATCAATGGCGGCTGTTGTTTATGCTCAAGATAAAGGCGGCGATAGCAAATCGGCTCCGGCAGTCAGTGTCACAAAACCCGCTCCGGTCAAACGGCCTTTGGTGGATAGCAACGGAGATGGAAAAGTTAGTCTAGACGAGGCCAAGGCTTCGGCTGGTCTTCAGTTCGCCAATTTTGACAAAAGCAAAGACGAAAGTGTTTCTTTGGACGAGTTTTTAGCACATATGACTTTGGTTGGCCCTAAGGGCAAGAAACCAAGCGAAGAACAGATCAAGCAAGCACAAAAAATGATGAAAGGCCGCTTTGCGGAGCTGGACTCCGACAAAAGCAAAACCCTGACCAAGGCCGAGCTGGAAGCTGATTCCTTGGCACGCCACAAAATAATGGACTCCGATCAGGATGGCTTTGTTAGTCAGGACGAAGTGATGGCGTTTCGCAAAAAATCCATGGAAGCACGCGCTGAAAAACTTAAAGAAATGAAGGCTCAAGCCGCAGAAAAAGCCAAAGCACAGTAATTTTGTTTGCTTTAATAGACCTGTAGCAAAGGTCCTAGGCCACGTCATTCCAGCGCAAGCTGGAATCCAGAAGTAGGGGAATCCCCATAGTCTCTGCTATTCCATAGCCTTGACAATGTCTTCGCTCATCTTTTTGGCATCCCCCAAAAGCATCAAGGTATTGTCGGCAAAGAAAAGAGGATTATCTACACCCGCATAGCCAGATCCCATTGAACGTTTTACAAATAAAACAGTCTTGGCGTTTTCAACGTCCAGAATCGGCATCCCGTAAATAGGAGATGACGGGTCGTTGCGGGCGGCAGGGTTGGTAATGTCATTCGCCCCAATCACAAAAGCCACATCTGCTTGGGCAAAGTCGCGGTTAATGTTCTCTAACTCAAAAACTTCGTCATAGGGAACATTGGCTTCGGCGAGCAAAACATTCATGTGTCCGGGCATCCGACCCGCCACAGGATGAATGGCGTATTTGACATCCACGCCGTGGGCTTTCAGAGTGTCGGCCATTTCACGCAGAACGTGCTGGGCCTGAGCCACTGCCATGCCATAGCCCGGGACGATGATAACCCGCGCTGCATTTTTCATGATGAAGGCCGCATCTTCGGCTGAGCCGATCTTGGCGGCTTTATCGCCGCTGGAATAGGCCGAGGCAGTTGATTGTTCTCCCCCAAAACCACCCAAAACAACAGAGAGAAACGAGCGATTCATGCCCTTGCACATGATATAGGAGAGGATGGCTCCCGATGCCCCGACCAAAGCCCCCGTGATAATCAGTAAGGGGTTTTGCAACGTAAAGCCGATACCCGCCGCCGCCCATCCCGAATAGGAATTGAGCATGGAAACGATAACTGGCATATCCGCGCCTCCAATGGGAACAATCAGCAAAACACCCAGCAAGAAGGAGATAAAAACAATCGCCCAAAAAACGCTGGTGCTTTCAGTCAGGCAGAGCAGAAAAACAAGCAGGACAACGGCAAGTCCTAATCCTGCATTGACAAAATGCTGTCCCGGGAAGCTAAGGGGTTTTCCTGAAATAACGCCTTGCAATTTGCCCCATGCGATAATCGAGCCGGTGAAGGTGATCGCGCCAATTGCGACACCCAAAGACATTTCGATCAAGCTGGTTAGATGGATATTGCCGCTGGAGCCAATGTTATAGGCTTCTGGGTTGGTGAAAGCCGCCACCGCCACACACACGGCTGCAAGGCCCACAAGAGAGTGAAAAGCGGCAACCAGTTGCGGCAAGGCGGTCATTTTAATTTTGACGGCTGTCACCGATCCGATGGCCCCTCCTATGACGATCCCTGCAATAATCAATCCATAAGATGAAACGGCCGGAGTCATAAGGGTGGTCAGAATGGCAATTCCCATGCCCGTCATGCCGAAGCTGAGGCCCTGACGTGCGGTCTCTGGATGGGACAGTCCGCGCAGCGACAAAATAAACAAGACGGCAGAAATCAAATAGAGAAGGGGAGCGAAGGTTTCCAATTTTTGTCCTACTTTCTAGTTTCATAAGATTTTGTAATACGGAACCATGTCCCGGGGCGTGATTCATACTTATCCAATACCTGATCTACAAACCCACTGTTATGCAAGTTTTGCAGAGCCAAATTGAGCATTGAAATTAATCTTTGTTCATCTCCGTCTACGAAGAAGGTGTTCTGGACCAGACGCAGGGGTTCTTTGACCGTTACGTTACGAAGAATGTTCGGGTTCTTTTCGTCAAAATCGTTAAACTGTGCGGCTTCAGAAAATGTTATATCGGCTTTTCCTGTGCTGACTTCTAAGAGCAGTTGAGAAAAGTCAGTAAGTTCAGGGAGAGAAACCTTTTGGGCCAAAGGAAAAGTATCGGCCGCAATGGCTGCGGAAGTTGCTCCATCTATGGTGGCAATCTTGATATCGGGAGAATTTGCCACGCTGATTTTTTTATCAAAACGGTGGTCGTTTTTGCGGGCATAGGCGTTAACGGCTGTGAAAAAAGCAGGGATACTCGCCAATACATGGGGGGCGCGAACGGTTGTTGCCCAAGCCGTATTGCACAAGACATCGAAGCGATTGTTTTTAAGACTCTCTACCCATGTAC
>CAYZAR010000099.1:0-6213 GCA_964476455.1 uncultured Micavibrio sp. | reverse complement strand
GAATCATCTTTCTATGCTTTACGGAATCCTATAAAAAGAGTTGAGAATGGGGTTAAATAATTAAATGACGAACGGCTTTCGCTAACGCTACAGCTGAAGCTCCGCACGGACCAGACGGGTAGACAGCTCAGTGCCGTCCTTAACGCCCCAGATACCTCCGCCGTCCGAGAACTTGACATTCCAGACGTCGGACGGGAAAGCTCGGCGCTCCGTACACGACCAATACCAGAGCGCGTTGAAGGAGTCGTTTGATGTCGTTATAAAGGTATTCTGAAAGTTACCCGTATCTTTAAGTGCATATAGGTTGTCGGGCATAATGATCTGCTGCCCGTCTAGATCTTTTCCGTCAACAATATCCCGGGTCGGAATAAACCATTTTTCTAAATGTTGGTATCTTCCTTGTTGAATAGCATTATATATAGCTGCGTCATTAGCCATGTTTGCTCCATCATGACCATGCCAATTTCTTAAACCAGCCACATGCCGAACCGCAGCATTAAACGTTAATCGAAGATTACGGCCTTGCGCATCTTGCAGGCCTGTCGGAGCCGCATATAAATGAAATATTTTTCCAAGAGACCGTCCATCCCGATCATGGGGCTCCCAAGCCCCTACATAAATACCCTTACCCCTCACCATCTGCCCTTTAACCAGTTGACGGGGATCTGTAAGCGGTTTCAGTGGTTCTGATGGCTTTGACAAAATTTCCGTAGAGATCGGTAAAACAGAAGAAACCGTTAGTCCGTCCACAATCTGCAAACGATCATTGTTTGAGACGTCGCGTCCTTGAAAACGCGCGATCACTTGTGCCAGATCTTGAGGCACACCTGGAATGATCAACTCCTGGGGCTTTGGTGCCTCTACGGCACGACCCTCTTGACCAAATAATCTTTCTCTCCACGACATGATTCTATGAGCCTAAGTAAGACATTATTTCCAAAATATCACAAACTTTAGCACATATTAACTATTATAGCAAATAGTTTTAACCAAGTATGGCTTTGGAATCATATTTTCTATTACCTATTTGTTTAGTCCCATGTTCTTCAGGAGTGGATTTGTACGGAACAATTCAGGTTTTATCTTCCATATTTCCAGGATCTTATCGTAGGGCGTTTTGAACTTCAAGGCTTTCAGATTCTTTGTGTGAAGGGCTAGGAGAAATGCTTCGGCGGATAAGCCCGAAGGACGGAATGACCCATCGTCTTGTTGCTCGCAAAGAACGAGTCCGTGTCTACAGAGGGAGACTCTTTGGTATTTCTTGTTTTCAATCAAAAACGGGTCTCCGTGTATAATATACGAAAAAATGTCGGGAATCGTAGGGGATTGATGATTTTTGGCAAATACTTATTGTAGACTCATTCCGTGTTTCTTTCCTTTAATATATGTTTTATATGGAAATCTCCTCTTATCAGAAATCACCCTTCTTGTCTATATTCTGGTCATAATAAAAATTAAAGGATGAGAGGAAAAAATTGCCAGTTGGTCTATAAGCCGGATTCTGTACCCTTGCGGGCGATGACCATTCCTCTGGAACAAATGTTTCCATTTGCCTCTAGCGACCAACCCGAACCGCAGATCTGGAAATCGATACAGCGCGATTCCTATTTGGTCTTGCTTCCGGTGGGGTTTGCCATACCTGTCTGTTACCAGACGAGTGGTGCGCTCTTACCGCACCGTTTCATCCTTACCGATCCCGAAGGTTCGGCGGTTTGTTTTCTGTTGCACTTTCCGTCAGGTTACCCTGCCCGGGGATTACCCGGCACCGTATTTCCGTGAAGTCCGGACTTTCCTCCCCTGCTAATTAAGACAAGGGCGGCCATCCGACCAACTGGCGCGGGCAGTATGGCTGCAGAGCTAAGAGAAAGTCAAGCTTTTGACTGACGAAAGAGCGAAGCAAAGGAGGCGCAGGTTTCAAGGTCTGGTTTTCCCACCCGTTCTGGAGAAGAAAAAATATGTGGCAGGAAATGACGCTGAAAGGCTGTGATAAGGGTTGTTTCATCAACGCGGTTATCGTAACCGTAATGGTGAAGGGATTTGATAAACAGGTCACGGTCCTTAAGTAGCCGCGATCCAACATCTTTGTCTTCGATCATAATGTGCGGGAAGAGTCCTACTCCCTTTGTGGCGAGGCGGGACCATGGAAATTTCTCGCCCGGGTCCAATTTGCGCTGAGGGGCAACGTCAGAATGAGCCAAAATGCCGATGTTTGGAATTGTCCAGCGGCGGCGTATGTCTTCAATCAAGTTGATAAGCGAGTCTATTTGTTCGGTGCGGTAGTCTTCCAGATCATATTCGTGTCCGCTGTTCCAGATTTCGATTCCGATGGATAGTCCATTAATGTCTTCCTGTCCTTGCCACATCGAAGCTCCGGCGTGCCATGCTCTTTTATCTTCTTCAACAAAGCAGGTTACTTTTCCTGCCCCATCAATCAAGTAGTGCGGCGCGATTCGCCCCACGGTATCGGCTGGGGATTTATCAAGAAAACGAGATTTTGCCTCTTCGGCTGTCTTGGTTCCGGTATAATGCAATATAATGAGCGAAGGTAGGCAGTCAGCAGGACGATCATTAAAATTGGAAGATGGACAGGATGTAATGTTCATTTCAGTTTTAACCTTTTTATGCTAGAAGGTCGTCATTCTATCAGGAGACGTTTTTCATGCCAAGTTTCCGTGTCCGTCTTATGCCCCATGCTGCGCACAATGCCGTTATTGGGTGGGTTCAAGATGAGACGGGGATAGCTTATCTCAAGGTTTGCGTCACGGCTGTTCCTGAAAAAGGAAAAGCCAACGAAGCCCTCATAAAACTGTTGGCAAAAGAATGGGGAATCCCTAAATCGGCTTTCTCTATTCTTAGAGGCGAAACCGACCGTCACAAAGTTTTGTCGGTCGATCACGAAGGGGTTCTGGCGTTTTTAGTTCCACCCTAGTGCCCGCAAGACCACGTGAACCAAGGCCATGGCGTAGTAGCCACCCAATTGGTAAGACGCATCAATTGCTACTGCTCCGAAAGGATAACCAGTGTACAGTGATGCCATGACAATTGGCGGCATGGCAAATGCAACCCACAACAAACAGGAAATTAGGAAAATTTCAGTTGGCCCGTTGATATTCATGTACATCAATATGAAGGTAAAAAACATTGAGGTTAAAAACCACAGAGGAAAAGATAGAATGAAGGGTGTTGCGTGCAGACCGACATTCTCGAGTGTTTTGCCTCGCGCCTCAACCCACTTGCTTCCCAAGACTCGAGGATGATACCAAACAAGGCCAAGCAGGAATGCGGCAATCGCACTTAGGAATGATGGTAATAACCAGAGAGTTATCATTTGTTGCAAGCTGTGTGGATCCATAAGGCTTTCCTTCTCATTTGTAGAAGTTAGACTGCGCTCCGAACAGCCATGAGTTGTTTAATTTCTGAAATGGCTTTCGCTGGGTTTAACCCCTTAGGACACGTCCGTGTGCAATTCATAATCACATGACAACGAAAGAGCCTGAAAGGGTCTTCCAGTTGATCAAGTCTTTCTCCTGTTGCTTCATCCCGCGTATCGGCGATCCAGCGATAGGCCTGAAGTAGAACTGATGGACCTAAGAAACGGTCACCGTTCCACCAATAGCTAGGGCAAGACGTAGAGCAACAGAAACACAAAATACAAGCTGCCGGACCTTTTCCATCTGTGCCGTTAAGCAGATCTGCCTCTTCTGGGCTTTGTAACCTTTCTCGCGCAGGAGCTGGAGAATCTGTTTTCATCCACGGCTCAATGGAGGCGTACTGGGCAGTTAAGTGACTGATATCAGGGACGAGATCTTTGATAACAGGAAGATGAGGTAGCGGGGTAATTTTGACATCGCCCTTGATGTCTTCGATTGGTTTGAGACAAGCGAGGGTGTTGGACCCATCGATATTCATGGCACACGAACCACAAATCCCTTCGCGACAAGAGCGGCGAAAGGTTAAAGAGCTATCCACCTTGTTTTTAATTAAAAGAATGGCATCAAGAACCATTGGCCCGCATTTATCAAGGTCAATGGTATAAGAATCAAGGCGAGGGTTATCTCCTGAATCTGGGTCAAAGCGGTAAATGCGGAATGTTTTGGCGTTTTTTGCCCCTTGGGACACATCAACCGTTTTGCCGGATTTGACTACAGAATTTTTGGGAAGGGTGAATTCGGTCATTTTTGTGAATCTCTTAAAAATAGAATTCTAGGATACCGTGTTGACGGGAGCTTGTGAAGCGGTTTTCCTTGTCTTGAAAGAGGTCCGATTCTTGAGTCTAGGCTCTAGACCTATAGAATATGGATTCACAGAGGGGTAAAGATGTGATTCACTGATGGTGAAGGAGACTTGCCATGAGCGATTTATTTTACTTGAGCCACGAACAGTTTGAGAAGATCAAAAGATACTTTCCGTACCCGAATGGGGTAAAGCGCGTTGATGATCTGCGGGTGATCAGCGGCATTATATACGTACTCAAACATGGTTTAAAATGGAGCCACGCCCCCAAAGAGTATGGCCCGTACAAGACACTGTATAACCGTTTTATCCGCTGGAGCCGCAAGGGTGTGTTCGATAAAATATTCTCAGCCTTGGTCAAAGAGGCTGGAGTGCCCGATCAGGTCATGATCGATGCCACGCATCTCAAAGCGCACCGCACATCAGCCTCGCTGGTTAAAAAGGGGATGTTCCCCGTGCTATCGGACGCACGAAAGGCGGCCTGAACTCCAAACTCCGTGCGCTGTGCGATGGTCGGGGACGGTTGATTGCTTTGCATCTGACCGAAGGACAGGTCAGTGATTATCGTGGTGCACAAGCATTGTTGAACACCTTGCCCAAAGCACACGTGTTATTGGCAGACAAAGGATACGATGCTGACTGGTACAGGGATGCATTACGCACCATCGGGATTGAACCCTGTATCCCTGGGAAAAAGAACCGTAAAATTCCGATTGAGTACGACAAAATCCTCTACAAACAACGGCATAAAATTGAAAACGCTTTCGGAAAAATCAAAGACTGGCGCGCTATTGCTCTGCGCTATCATCGCCACGCCCACACCTTCCTCTCAGCCATCACCATCGCCGCCATTATTATCTTTTGGTTATAATCTTTGAGTCTAGAGCCTAGCTTTTAAGCGTTATAGCGGCTTTCGTCGTTATGAGCTTCGTCTTGAATGAGAGCCAGAACATCAACAGGATTTATCATCAGGTTCTGCAGGGAAGCGAGTCCACCGGAATTTTTTCTATACCCGCCCAAGGCCATTTGTTCATGGCTGGAATAAGGGGTTAAAGAACGCACCCATTTTCCAGTCTCTTCGTTATAGATATTCCTCGCCTTAATTGCGGCAAGGTCTTGATGGCACGATGCAGAGGAATCAGACTTAACCGCGCAATCCAACGCAGCTAGTTGGGTAGAACCTTCTTCAGAGAAGACATTATCCTCGCCCTGAATTTGAAACTTGCTGTCAAAATGAGCATAAATCTCGGCCAAAGAACGAGGTTTTCCTGCGGGAGTATAAAACACTCCTTTATTTGCTCGCGCTTCTTCAGGGAACAAAGCTACACCTTTGGCGTTTGGATTTTTTGAAAGAGCCCCAAGAAACTCAGACGCTCCACCCGCACCCATAAAATGAGCCATATAAAGCTCGGTAGAACCAATTTTTCCCCCAACTGTCTTCTGAAGGTATTCCCGATTATCTGCGGCAAACTCTCCGGCCATTAAAGACGCAATTTTAGGATCTTTGCGCAGCTCAAGGATTTGTTGACGCACTCTGGTGCTACTCACTCTGCCGCTATCGGAAATCTTACTGGCGAGATTGTCCAACCCGTATTTGTCACCGTATTTTTTGACGACACCAATCCATGTGCTTTCAATGAACTGGAACAAACCACTCGCCGAGCTGGTTTTGGCCTTGGCATTGGCTTTGAAACTGCTTTCCACATTGGCTTGTTGCAACAAATAGGAGAAATCAACGCCAGTTTTTGCGCTAGCGGTTTGGATGGCACCGGCAATTTTTACCCCTGCCCGCTGGCTCAGAGCCTGCAGATCGCTTGAAGAGGGGTTTTTGATGCCATAACTCATAAATTTTGCCTAGTCCGTTAGGGGGTCTTGGGAAGTAAAATGCAAACCCTGTGCCAAATGGGTTCCAAAAGCAGCAAAACATTTGCTATACAGTGGAACCCTTTTTACGGAGATTTTTGATGCCCTCTTATACCC
>CAYZAR010000098.1:0-6222 GCA_964476455.1 uncultured Micavibrio sp. | reverse complement strand
GTCTAACCAAACCGCTAGGTTGAACACTAATGTTTGACTGGAACAGGGAGTCACGAAAGATCATTTGAGCAGAAAAGTGCCATGTTTCTTATTAATCTTTTTCCAAAACCGTGTTGGGATATACCATTTTTCCAACAGTTTTTGGTGCGGGTGGTGGAGTTTCTTCTTTGAATTTGGTAACATCCACACTTTCCACAATTTGAAAACGACCGTGGCGGCCTCGTACATAGCTGAAAAAAAAGCGAATATAGTCTGTAACGTTATCATCTGTGAGGTCAATCGGGCAGGATTCATTCAAGGCGTAGATGGGGTTATTGGTAAAATCAAGGATCGTAACGTCCCCTTTTTCTTCACCAACTACGGCAAAGCGTCTTTGCGCTGGCATATGAGTATGATCTGCAATGTCGTAAAAGATATGGCCCGGGTAAAAGGAGAGGGGCCGCGACATAACAACTGTGTTCGCTGGAACAAAATCGCCCGCTTCCAGATTTTTACCAATCCGGGAAAGAAGGGCTTCTGTCTCGAGTTGATCGAGTTTAACATAGGCATCTTGAAACATGGGAGCTAGAATAACCTTAGATGTTATAGATAGCAACAAAAAGGCAAGGTGTATCCCCAGAGTATTTTAATTTCAATCAGATACGTTGCGTATGGGAGAGGCCTGTGGAAAAAATTTGTAAGAAGTGCCGGATAGTATTTTGGGAAAAACTATCCAAAAAAAATGTTTGTTAAAATCGAGTTCCGGAGTCAGTGAACAACTAAAAAAAGGGAAATTGGGAAATGGGTGTTGTTCTCGAAAAGATTTGAAACCCGTCTTGCAAACGGGTGACAAGATTGTGGATAGAATATGGGATAAGAGTTATCCCCTTCATTCACCCCTCCTACTACCATTACTTCCTCTAAAAAATATATCTTTTTATATTAGGTTTGATCTGGTTTTATGCCGATACCATGACAAAACCATTTTTAAGAGCTCTCAAAAATCTTCCTTGTTCTGTTCCGCCTGTGTGGCTGATGCGCCAAGCAGGGCGCTATCTTCCTGAGTATCGGGAAGTAAGGGAAAAAGCCGGAAATTTTATGGGACTGGTTTACAATCCGGCTTTGGCAACAGAGGTGACGCTTCAACCTATTCGGCGGTTTGGCTTTGATGCGGCTATCTTGTTTTCAGACATTTTGGTAGTTCCTGATGCTTTGGGACAACGACTCAGTTTTACTGAGAATCATGGACCTTGTTTGCGTCCATTTTTGGATATTGCGGACTTAAATGATGCTGAGTTTCACAAGCATTTGGCCCCAATTTATGAAACTGTTTCTTCTATTCGAAAGGGACTAGATCGTGAAGGATTTGATGATACAGCTTTAATTGGTTTTGCTGGATCTCCGTGGACAGTGGCTTGTTACATGGTAGAAGGAGAAGGGAGTAAGGAATTTGGCAAAGCACAACTCATGGCTTTGAGTGAACCAGAGAAATTTTCGATTTTGATAGATATTTTGGTTCAAAAAACATCAGAATATTTGCTGCGTCAGATCGAGGCTGGGGCTGAAGCAGTTCAACTTTTTGATACTTGGGCAGGGCTACTTCCTCCTGTTCAGTTTGAAAAATGGGTTATTGAACCAACCCAGCAGATTGTTTCTTGTTTGAGGGAAAAATATCCAGAACTTCCAATCATTGGTTTTCCAAGAGGTGCTGGATTTTTATACCCCGATTATGCTGCAAAAACGGGGGTAACAGCTTTGGGAATTGATCAACAGCTTCCCCTTTTTGTTGCTAAGGAATTGCAAAAAACTACACCAATTCAAGGAAATCTGGACCCGTTCGTTTTGTTATGTGGTGGCAGAAAACTTGATTTGGCAATTGATAGGGTTCTTGAAAGCTTAGGGAATCAATCTGGCTTTGTCTTTAATTTAGGGCATGGAATTCACAAAGACACACCACCTGAGAATGTAGCTCGTTTGGTTGCGCGGGTTCGGGGACAATGAAAGCATCAAAAAAGACAGCTGTTATCTTATTTAATCTTGGTGGACCAGATTGTCTGTATTCTGTACAGCCCTTTTTACTGAACTTTTTTTTGGATAAAAATATTATTAGAGTGCCTAAACTTACTCGCTGGTTATTGGCTCATTGGATTGCTTTTCGTCGGTCTCGCCGTGAGGCGAAAAGCAGTTATACTGTTCTTGGTGGAAAATCACCTCTTCTCGAAAATACCGAAGAGCAAGCGAATGCGCTGCGGGATTATTTGGGAGAACTGGCAGAGGTGTTTGTTGTTATGCGTTATTGGCACCCTATGGCAGAGGAGGTTGTTCTTAAGGTCAAGGACTTTGAACCGGACTTTGTTGTGTTGTTACCACTTTATCCGCAATATTCGACAACAACGACCCGTTCTTCGGTTGAAGCGTGGCAAGAAGCTTGTCAGAAAAGCGGGTTTTTTGCGCCTACAACCTTGTTATGTTGTTATGCCGGAGAGGATGGTTTTGTTGAAGCGTCTGCTGAGCTGGTCAGAAAAGCCTATGATGAGGTTCTTGCCCTGTCTAAAGCTCAAGGCCTAAATCCGCCGAGGGTTTTGTTTTCTGCACATGGCCTGCCTGAGAAAATTATTGCAGAAGGAGACCCTTATCAGTGGCAGTGTGAGGAGAGCGCGCGGTTGATTGCAGCAAAAACAGGTATAGAAGGGCTTGATTGGCAGATTTGCTATCAAAGCCGCGTGGGTCGGCTCAAATGGATTCGCCCGAGTACAGAAGATGCCTTGAGACAGGCGGGGGAAGATTGTGTTCCTGTCCTTATTTATCCTCATGCGTTTGTTAGTGAGCACGTTGAAACCCTTGTCGAAATCGAACAAGAGTACCGCGAAAAAGCGCAGCATTTTGGTGTTCCCTATTTTGCGAGAGTTTCAACGGTTGGGACCTCTCCCCGCTTTATTGAGGGCTTGGCCAAGTTGGTAAATCGTGCAATTTCCCTTCCTTGCGGAGTTATTCCTTGTGACGAAACTAAGTGTCCCTCGAAATTTTCTCAATGTGCTTGTGCAGAGTTTTCTGAACTGAGCGGTTCTGAACACTAACCAAAAAGAGAGGTTTGAAATGCAGGATTTTCTTTTAGAGCATTATTTGTTGATTAAGAGTCTTCACATTATCTCGGTCATCGCTTTTATGGCAGGGATGCTCTATCTGCCGAGGCTCTACGTGTACCACGCAGCAGCCCCGAAGGGATCGCAGTTGTCCGAAACATTCAAGGTCATGGAGCGGCGTTTGCTGCGGGCAATTATCAACCCTGCTTTTGTGGCCATGACTTTGTTTGGTGGGCTTATGTTCTGGGCTAATCCAACTTTGTTGGAACAAGGCTGGATTCACGTGAAACTGGCTCTTTTGTTGGCTCTTGGAATAGTTCATGTGCTGTATGCGCGATGGAGAAAACTCTTTGAACGCGATGAAAATACGCGGGGAGATGTTTTCTACCGTATTTGGAACGAGATACCAACAATCTTCATGATTGCTATTGTGATTTTAGCGGTTATGAAGCCGTTTTAGGAATATTTAGTGAAGCTGGTAAGGGGAACCGGCTTCGATCTGTTTCCCTACGGCTCGCACTGCCTTAGCCTTCAGGCTTTCTAGTGAAAATCTAAGAATTTTTGGGTGGTTTATGGCATTGCCGTACCCAATAGTTCCGGCCACAAAGGCTTGATTTGCGGATGAAAAGGCAAGAGAAGGCAGAATGATGAGACTGTTTATTTGGAGCTGTTCCAGCGTACCTTGGCTTCGGGCGGAGAGGCGGAATCTGTCGGCAATGGAGTCGAAAGTATCGTGACCAAATAGGGGCAAGTGCATTTGGAGGTTATCAAGAGTCATAAGTTCTTCATTGGCCAGATAGGCTTCGATTAAGCAAACCATGGCGAGAGGGTCCTCAGTTACGAGATCATAACTGATATCCGAGTAAGGTTTTTCGGCGGGGGTGACAAGGGTTACCTGCTCCGGTTTTGGTGAATGCTCAAGAGCTTTTTTGAGTTTTCTGAAGAACAAACTTATTCTTTCATCGCTCACAATGGAGTTTGATCCAGTGGGAACAAAGGAAATTTTGAGAGGGGTCCAGCTTGCGGGATGAGAAATCCCAATCGTAAAATCTTGCACATCAAGGGGATGATTGGTTGCTTGAGAAAACATGGCCAGCAAGGCATGGTTGATGCCGTGAGTGAGCCGTTCCTTTTCGAGAAAGAGATGCCCTCCTTCCAAAAAATGACAAAAAATATTCCTCAAATCTTCTAGGAAACGTAGCTCTTCCGCTGAGGGCTGATCTTCTTCTCTTCTTTTTGTCATTATTTTTTCCGACCCGTTATTATGGCAAGATAATGGTTGTTTTGGAAAAAGGCAAGAAAGATATTTGACTCTCATGATAAATTATTGTACAACCGTTCTGTCTTTACGAAACTCCTGACATTTTTAATTCGTTGTATTGTGGGCAACCGCACAGGATTTTTCGGTTTGTTAGCCGATGCAATCTGCACCTTTGTAAAGACAACCCCGTTACAACACATTGTTCCAAGTACATTTTTGAAGAACAACAACAAGCCGTTAGTCACACCAAAGAGACCCCCCTCATGAATCTTCAGGATCTGAAAACCCGGTCCCCTTCCGAACTCTTGGCCTTTGCCGAAGAGCTCGAAATCGAAAACTGTAACTCGATGCGCAAGCAAGATATGATGTTTGCCATCCTTAAGCGACTTGCTGAGCAGGGGGTTCCGATCTCTGGCACAGGGGTGTTAGAGGTTTTGCAAGACGGTTTTGGCTTTTTGCGCTCTCCTGAGGAAAATTATCTTCCCGGGCCAGATGATATTTATGTTTCGCCTTCGCAAGTTCGCCGTTTTGGTCTGCGCACAGGCGACATTATGGAGGGCGAAATTCGTGCCCCCAAAGATTCTGAACGTTACTTTGCTTTGCTCAAAGTCGACAGCATTAACAGTGAAACACCTGAAAAAATTCGGCATCGTATCAACTTTGATAACTTGACTCCTCTTTATCCTGACCGAAAAATTAATCTGGAGGCTCAAGACCCCACCAAAAAAGGGATGACGCAGCGGGTGATTGAACTCACCTCTCCCCTTGGCTTTGGCCAGCGGGCCTTGATTGTTGCTCCGCCACGGGTCGGGAAGACCGTTATGCTGCAAGATATTGCGCACTCTATCGCGATTAATCACCCTGACGCATATCTTATTGTTTTGCTGATTGATGAACGGCCTGAAGAAGTGACCGACATGGCCCGCTCTGTTCGCGGGGAGGTTGTTTCCTCAACCTTTGATGAACCAGCAGCCCGCCACGTGCAAGTTGCCGAGATGGTGATGGAAAAGGCCAAGAGATTGGTTGAGCACAAGCGCGATGTGATTATCCTGCTCGATTCCATTACCCGCTTGGCGCGAGCCTATAACACGGTTGTGCCATCATCTGGGAAAGTTTTGACTGGCGGTGTGGATGCCAACGCCTTGCAGCGTCCCAAGCGTTTCTTTGGCGCGGCGCGGAATATTGAGCAAGGCGGGTCGCTCACCATTGTGGCCACGGCCTTGATTGATACCGGATCACGGATGGATGAGGTTATCTTTGAAGAGTTCAAAGGGACAGGAAACTCGGAAATTGTTCTGGATCGCAAAATTGCTGACAAACGGGTCTTTCCGGCCATTGATATTCAAAAATCCGGAACGCGGAAGGAAGAACTTTTGGTTCCCCGCGAGGTTCTCCAGAAAATGTGGTTGTTGCGCCGTATTCTCAACCCGATGGGAACCGTGGATGCCGTCGAGTTTCTCATCGACAAGCTGAAAGATACCAAAAACAACGACGATTTCTTCCAGTCTATGAACCAGTAGTCAGGCCGGAGGAATCCCGTTTAGGACTGAGGACGATTTTTTTAGTAACGGAGAAAAACAAAATGGAAACATTCTTAACACAGTGGCTGTTATTGGTCGCGGTTTTCTCAGTGGCAGTTGTCTCACCCGGCCCAGATTTTGTTATGGCTCTCCAAAACTCTCTGAACCACGGGCGCCGAGCGGGAATTATGACGGCCATCGGGTTCGGGCTTGGAGTTATCGTGCATGTGGCGTACACCCTTGTGGGCCTCGCTGTCCTGATTGCACATTCGGTTATTTTATTCAGCATTATTAAATACATTGGTGCAGCTTATCTGTTTTATGTCGGGATAAAAGCGTTACGCTCGTCTGGATGGAAAGATCAGGTTGCCACAACAGT
>CAYZAR010000097.1:0-6223 GCA_964476455.1 uncultured Micavibrio sp. | reverse complement strand
GCCTATATCGCGCAGGTAACGGCTGGTTTCGAGAAATTGTATTCGAACTAGGGGCAAAAGGAATTTCTTCTCCCTCCTTTTTTTGAAGGGGGGAGAAGGGAATTAAATCTGCGAGCTGGCAAATTCGCGGGCGTTGAAATCGTCAATCACCTGCTGGAAGGTTCGGCGAATATCCTTCGTAAGCGGCAAAAATTGTAGCGATACGCTGTCACGGCCTTTGCGGATGACGTGGGCCGGATGCTCCACCTGGACAACTTCGTCTTGAAGATGAAATTTCAGAACGACAGGCAACTCTTGGCCAATGGCCAAGGGGCGGGTATCAGCGAACAAGCGAACTCCCCCCGGGCTCCAGTCCAGAACAGGGTGAGCCTTCCCATTGATCATGCTGATGCATTGATCGCTGGTTCGGCGAGGATAAGAGCGACGCGAAGAAAAATCATCACCGCCGCCGCCCTGACCGTGATGTATCTTTTTCAATCCAAGTGCAGTCATAATGGACTGTATCATATAGGAACTCCCGGCAATGTCCACTCGCGCAGACGTTTTTCTAAATAAGAGACCAGGACACCTTCAGCGCTTTTTCGTAATCACCAACCGCTTAGCAATATACACGGGTATTATAAAAAATCAACATAAATATAGGAAGGGACATTTTGACACAGTTTGACGGTTTTCAACAAGGAAAACCGCAAGTATTTGTCAATAATAAGCCTTAAGTTGTTGTTTTTATAGTTATGTCTTTTGGTAGGTTTCCTTCCAAGACGTTTTTTAATGCGGACAACCCGAATCAAATCAGATGATTCGGGCCCCTTGGTTTTGCGGTCCGACTGGCCGGAGAGGCTCTCCGGTAACCAGAGACGACCCGTTTTTTCTTCAACCCTCTATTAGAAAAGGTTTAATCATTACCACAACTATCAATGTGGCCTTCGTCAAACAATTTGAGCGCGAAGTCCATGAAGCCTATCAACGCCAAGGGGCCAAGCTCCGTGGTGCCGTTCGGAACGTCAATAATGTGAAGGGATCTTCGGTCATCTTCCAAAAAATTGGCAAAGGGACTGCGTCAACCAAATCTACTCACGGGATGGTTCCTGTGATGAATGCGTCTTATACTTCTGTTGAGTGCCTCTTGCAGGATTATTATGCCGGCGATTGGGTGGACAAACTCGATGAACTGAAAATCAACCACGATGAGCGCGGCGTGATTGCCAATGCCGGAGCTTATGCGCTGGGCCGCAAGACCGATGATCTGATTATCGCGGCCTTGTCGGGAGCATCAACGCACACGATTGCGGATGGCAACACCGGACTCACCAGAGACAAAGTTCTCGCTGCTTTTGAAAAACTGGGCGAAGCGGATATTCCCGACGATGGCCAGAGATTCGCTGTGGTTGGTTGGCAACAATGGAGCGAGCTGCTCAAGCTTCCTGAATTTGCCAGCAGCGATTTTGTCGGTCCTGATGAGCTGCCCTACAAAGGAACGCAAGCCAAGAAATGGCTGGGCGCAACGTGGATTCCCCATTCAGGTTTGCCGATTGACGGAAACGACATTCGCAAATGTTTCTGGTTCCACAAAACGGCCATTGGCCATGCCTCTGGTTCCGATGTCGTAACCGATATTTCATGGCATGGAGATCGGGCTTCTCACTTTGTCAACAACATGATGTCGCAAGGAGCTGTCCTGATTGATGGGTCTGGTGTTGTTGTCATCAACTGTGACGAAACCCCCGATTAATTTTTTCTTATTAACTTGAATGGAGATTTCCTATGGCTTTTTTAACCAAAGACCTTAGCGTCCTTGCTTATGCTAACAATTTCACCTTGTGGCATTACACCACGATAGATTCTTCTGTCGTGACCGCTGGATATTTTAATTCGGCGGCATCTATGCTGCGGGTGAATGATTTGATGATTGTCAATCTTGACACTGACGGAACCCCTTCTACCGTGTTTTATGTGGTAACCGGAAATACCGGAACCGTTGTCACGGTGGCGGTCTTTACCGCTTAACCTTCCTCCCTTGTTTGAAGGTGAAGACCTTGTACGCCAGCCCCGCTTCTGGCGCAAGGATCTGTCAGTCCACAAGAGGGGCGGCTCTGGCGAATAGCTGGAGCCGCTCTTTTTTTCAATTTTTTTGAGGAGATACTAAAGATGGCTTTGAATGATATTGGCCTATGCAGCCGCGCTTTAATTCGGATCGGGGCGCGTCCGATTACCTCTTTCTCTGACGGGACAGCAGAATCCGAAATTGCCAGCGTCCTCTATGCGCCTGTGCGCGATGCCGTTTTATCCGCCTATAGTTGGAGTTTCGCAACCGGACAAGCTTTGCTCTCGCGGTTGTCGTCTCCTCCCCTTGCGGATTACCCTTACGCCTATCAGTTGCCGCTTGATTATTTGCGGGTCATTTCCGCTGGTAATGGCGGGCGGGGGCGCGGACTTAATTTTCGCGTGACGAGAGGAACCATCCAAACCGCCGCCGAAGAGGTTATCCTGACCTATATTTTCCGGCCCGCCGAAGAAGAATTTCCTCCTTATTTTGATATGGCTTTGATTGCGCGTTTGGCGGCAGAGTTTTGTTTGCCGCTCACCGAAAATTCATCGCGGGCCGAAAGTCTTGCGCGTCTCGCCGAGGCTGAATTTGCCAAGGCCCGTCAGATTGATGCCCAGCAGGACACGCCCAACCGTATTGAAGATTTTTCTCTGATCTCAGCTCGCGAGTAATATCATGACCAAGCTCACACTTTATAAGACCACTTTCACCGCCGGAGAAGTTTCTCCCGATTTACTCGGGCGGGGAGATTTGAGAGCCTATGAGAACGGGGCCCTTCAACTGCGGAATGTCTTTATTCAGCCCACTGGCGGCGTGACGCGCCGATGCGGGTTGCGTTACGTTGATACGGCTCTTGGCAACGGGAGGCTTCTAGCTTTCGAATTTAACACAGAGCAGACGTACCTGTTGGTCCTCACGGCTCTGCGCATTGATATTTATGAAGAAGGCGTGCCGATTGCTTTTGTGGCGTCTCCTTGGGGAGGCGAGCATATTTCACAAGTTTCATGGACACAAAGCGCGGATACGCTGCTCTTCATGCATCCCGATTTTCCCTCGCGCCGCTTGACCCGTTCGGCCAGTGGCACATGGACTTTGGCAAGCTGGGAGTTTTACAGCAAAAATAATGTGGTGCATCAACCCTATTTCAAATTCGCCGAAAGCCGCGTGACCTTGACCCCGAGCGGGACGAGTGGAACCATCACCCTCACCGCTTCGGAATCCGTGTTCTCCGCCGCGCACGAGGGGACTAGACTGCGCGTTGGCAACAAAGAAGTCCTTATCACCGCATTTAATTCGCCAACCGTGGTGACGGTCAGCGTCATTGAAACTTTGCTCTCGCTGAGCGCGACGGTCGATTGGGAAGAGCAGGCATTCTCACCTGTGCGCGGCTATCCCGTTTCGGCAGCCTATCATCAGGATCGCCTTGTGATTGGCGGCAGCCGCGACCTGCCCAACCGGCTCTGGATGTCGCAGTCGGGAGATTTGATGAATTTCAATCTGGGAACTGGACTGGATAGCGAAGCCATTGAGTTCGGGATTTTCTCAGACCAGATCAACGCGATTCGCGGTGTGTTTTCGGGGAGGCACTTGCAAGTGTTCACGAGTGGTGCAGAATGGATGGTCACAGGGGATCCGCTCACCCCTGCCAATGTTCAGATCAAACGGCAAACACGAATTGGTTCGCCTATTCATCGCTATATCCCGCCGCTTGATGTTGATGGAGCCACTTTGTTCGTGGCTAGAAATGGTCAGGAGCTGCGCGAATTCATTTATACCGATGTCGAGCAAGCTTACCGCGCCACCGATTTGGCGTTGCTCTCGCGCCATATCATCACCACCCCGATTGATCAGGATTTTGACCAGAAACGTCGCTTGCTGTTTCTCGTTCGTCAGGATGGAAAATTTGCCACGCTGACTGTCTATCGCGCCGAAGACGTCGCCGCTTGGACTTTGCATGAAACAGCGGGTCTCGTCAAATCCGTTTCCGTGGTTGGCGAGAATGTTTATCTTCTTATTGAACGCGATGGAGTTTTTCAAATCGAAGAAATTGATGAGAGTCTTTATCTCGACTCTGCTTTGAAAGGAACCTCTCCCACAGAAGTTTTGACGTGGGGCGGACTCGATCACCTCGAAGGAAAAACAGTTTCCATCGTGGCTGATGGGCAGGTGCAAAATAACCAAACGGTCAGTGGTGGCGAAATTGTTTTGGAAGAACCCGCCAGAGATGTTGTCGCCGGACTTGGTTATAGCCATGTGATTGAACCTTTGCCGCCCAGTCTTATGACCGGTGTCGGAGGAGGGCGTTCCCTGCGGCTTGTTGAAGCGTGTTTCCGGCTCAAGGATAGTTCGGCTTTGCAGCTCGATAGCGGGCGCGGATTGCGCGATGTTGCTTTGCGCAGTTTTGGCGCGGAAGAAATTCTTGATGCTCCTCCGCCGCTTATTTCGGCAGATGTGCGTGTCCGTGCCTTCGGTTGGCAGAATGATTTTTCCAAACCGCTTTGGCGCATTGAGCAAAATTTGCCGCTGCCGTTTACCCTTCTCTCAGTCGGTATCGAAGTCAAAGTTAACCAGTAAATTAGATCTACAAAAAGGAGTTATCATGGGTAGTCTCGTTTCCGCGCTCGGTCCGGTTTTGCAAGTCGGGTCAGCCCTTGGCACGGTTGCCGGCGTGGTCCAACCGTTCATCAAAAATGCGCAAAGCCAAAGTCACGCAAAAGTCTCTGGTGAGCAAGAAATGCAGGCTATGGCGCAAAATGTTTCTTTACAAAAAGAGCAAAATCGCTTGGCCTCTTTGCAAGCCGAAGACACACGCCGTCTTGCCCTCAAACGGGCGATGTCGCGCCAAAAAGCTTTGTTTGGAGCTAGAGGAACGGGGGATCTTTCTGGGTCTTCCGAGGCTGTTCTCCTCGGTCAATTCCAAGAGTCGGATGCCGAGCGTATCACGCGAGAGCGCAGCGATGCCTTGCGCGACAAAGCTCTTGACCAGAGCTTGAATCAAAAGCGGCAGAGCAATTTGTTAGAACAAGAGCAACAACGCCAAAAAAACTTGCTCAGTTCCCTAAGTGATCTTTTATAAAAGCGGAGAAGTTTTCATGAGTGAACACATAAAAATGCCCGATATTGTGCCGGTTTTGCGCATTCTGGCCAGCGGAAGCCAGAGCGTCTTCGCGTTCCCGTTTCCCATTTTTGCCAGTGAAGACATGGCGGTTTATTTCGGAACCGCTCGCCAATATAGCGGGTTTACCATCAGCGGCGCGGGAAATTCTCACGGAGGAGAGGTCACCTTCGATGCGCCTCCACCTGCCGGAACATTGGTCATTCTCGAACGGCGCATGGCTTTCGAGCGGCTCAGTGACTTTCTTGAGGGAGGAGATTTCTCCGCGGCTGCTTTGAACACTGAACTTGATTTTTTCGTTGCCGGATTGCAGCAAGTCAGCCGTGACCAAGCAAACATGATCCGTTTTCCCGAGACCGAAAATCCTTCTGGAATTGCGTTGCCGGACCGACTTTTGCGGGCGAACAAAGCTCTTGGATTCGATGGCGATGGGAACCTTGCTGCTGTTGATTTGAGCGGGTCCATGGCTGCTCCAGATTTCACTGCCAGCGCAGGGGGAAGCGTTACCAGAACCAGTCATGATAAATTCAGCGATCTTCTCTCGGTCAAGGATTTCGGGGCTGTAGGGGACGGAACCCATAACGATACCGCTGCGTTTCAACAGGCCCTTGCCGCCCGCGATGCGGTCTTTGTCCCCAGCGGAACTTATCTGGTGACCTCTCCTTTATCGCTCGGAAACGGAAAAACTTTGATCGGGTGCGGCGACTCCTCGGTCATTAAAACCAGCAATGCGATTAGCCTCATTGAGCTGGGCGGCAGTTATGCCACGCTCAAGAATCTTCGTCTTGAGGGAGGAAATGTCGGGATCAAATTGATGGGGCAGGGAGGTCCTTGCGTTCAAAACAGCGTGAGTGATGTCACTATCTGGCAAGCCCAAACGGGTATTTTGCTGGACGGCGGAAGCGACACCAACAAGCCTGTCTATTGGAACAATTTTGCCCGTGTCTTGGTCGCCCAGCCTTTTGTCAACGGTATTCATCTAAAGCGCAGCGGAGCCGGAGATACCCCAAACGCCAACCGTTTCCAGCAATGCCGTGTGTATTCCCTCGGCGCGACAACCT
>CAYZAR010000096.1:0-6238 GCA_964476455.1 uncultured Micavibrio sp. | reverse complement strand
CAGCAGAACAAGGTGGCTCAGAAAGCCTCCGCTTGGTGTGCCTGCTTGAATTGCTCTATGCAACAGGGCTGCGCGTTTCCGAACTCGTGGGGCTGCCAATGTCTGCAATTGCAGAAGGTGGCCAGTTCATCATGGTTGAAGGAAAAGGTGGGCGGGAACGTATGGTTCCTCTCAGTGAATCCGCTCAAAAAGCCATTAACAAATACTGCGAAATTCGTCCTCAGTTTGTTGTGGCTGAAACGGGTGGCGTTGAACACGCAAAATGGCTCTTCCCATCAAGAACATCCGATAGTGGCCATTTGACCCGTCAGAGATTTGCGCAGTTATTGAAAGACTTGGCTCGTGCTGCAAAAATCGACGAGGACCGCGTCAGCCCGCATATTCTACGTCACGCTTTTGCTACCCACTTGCTCAGCAACGGCGCGGACCTTCGTGCTGTTCAGAAAATGCTTGGCCACGCAGATATTGCCACCACGCATATCTATACTCACATTCTTGGAAAGAAGTTAAAAAAATCTGTTGAGGAGAAACATCCCCTTGCAGCTCAAAAAGCCTCTTAATATCGGGGTTATTCAGGTAAAGAATCGCATTTCAGGCAGGTCCCGTTTGTAACGGCCTGCCTGATTTGTTATGGTGTAGAAACAAGAGAAACTCTTTCACAGAAACAGAAAGCGTACAGGTTCCTAAAATGGCTGCAATGGATTTTGAGAAACCAATCACCGAACTTAAAGGAAAAATTTCCGAACTGCGCAACATGACAGGCAGTAAAGATTTCAGCATCGCAGAAGAAATTACCCGCCTTGAGAAAAAGGTGGAACGCTTGACTCTTTCAACTTACAGCAAGCTTGGAGCCGCCCAGAAGGTTCAAGTTGCTCGCCACCCAGAGCGTCCTCATTTTCTCGACTATATTAAAGAACTCATCCAAGATTTTACTCCGCTCGCAGGAGATCGACAATTTGGAGAAGATCACGCCCTAGTTGGTGGTCTTGGTCGTTTCAACGGCCGCTCGGTTGTTGTCATCGGGCAGGAAAAAGGTCACGATACGGAGAGCCGAATCTATCACAACTTTGGAATGGCTCGCCCTGAAGGTTACAGGAAAGCCATTCGTTTGATGGACCTTGCCTCACAGTTTCAGATTCCTGTTTTGTCATTGGTAGATACAGCCGGAGCCTACCCGGGCGTTGATGCCGAAGCAAGAGGACAAGCCGAGGCTATTGCGAGATCCATTGATTCTTGCTTGGGTCTCCGCGTACCTCTGATTTCCGTGATTATTGGAGAAGGTGGATCTGGCGGAGCCATTGCGATTGCCACAGCAGATCGGCTTTATATGCTGGAACACGCGATTTACTCGGTTATCTCGCCCGAAGGCTGCGCTTCTATCCTCTGGCGGTCTGCAGAACAAGCCGAGGAGGCTGCAGAAGCTCTAAAACTCACAGCTCAAGACCTTCTAAGCCTCAGACTCATTGATGGAATCATTTCCGAGCCATTGGGCGGAGCTCACTGTGCCAAGGAAGAATCTATTCGTGCTGTGGGAGCACAACTCGAAAAAAGCCTATTAGAACTCACACCGTGGGATTCTGACCGCCTTATCAAACGGCGGCAACAAAAATTCTTGGCCATGGGCCGCGCTGCATAAAAGGCCTTGCTTTGTCTTTTCTTACTTGGTCAACCGCCATCTCGTCTCTGCTAGGACAGGGCGATGGCGCATATTTCCGTGACCGACCTTAGCGTGACCTTCTTCGGTGGCTGCTGCCCGATAGTATTGTAACAAGAAGACGCGGATAGCTGCCGTAAGAGATGTCCTCTCCGATTTCCGCAGATAGACGGCAGAGCAGATATCATGCAAGGAATTCCCTTCCCGCCGACTAATATCCCGCAAAGCTCCCCACATCTCTGGCTCGAGACGAATCGAAGTTCGCCGCCCCGCAACTGTCACATTCTTGCTAACAAGGGAGCTCCCATGCTCTTGAACAAGTTTGGATTCTTTTTTATCAAGGTCTTGCGTTAATTCTGCATAAGTTTTCTGCGTGCGCATCTTTTTCTCCACAACACACGCAGAAGTATATTCTTAATAATTAAGAATACAACCGTATAGTGTAAAAATTTTTATGGAGAGGTAAAAAACGGGCTAGCCGTCCTTGTTTATCCGCTTCACAAGCTCGGCAAGCACTGCATCCGCCTTGTCGTTACTGATCTGACACGTCCCCGCTGCATCGTGTCCACCTCCGCCGTACTCCAGACAAAGAGTACCAACGTGCGTTTTGCTTGTTTTATTTAAGATAGACTTCCCAATCGCGAAGACCGTGTTTTGTTGACCTTTGCCCCACATAATGTGAACTGAAATATTACAGTTCTGAAACAGTGCATAAATAACAAAACGGTTGCCCGCATAAATCACATCTTCGTTGCGCAGATCAAGAACAATCAAGTTTTTGTGTAACCGCGCACAACGCTCAATCTGCTGCTTTGCCTTTGGTTGATGTTCGCGGTAAAGGTCAACTCGTTCCTTGACATCCGGCAAAGCCAGAATGTCATTAATGTTGTGATGATCTTTGCAGTAATCAATCAGCTTCATCATCAACTGGTAGTTGGATATGTTAAAATCCCGAAATCGCCCCAAACCTGTCCGCGCATCCATGATAAACGATAAGAGTTCCCAGCCCTTAGGATCAAGAATATCTTCCCGCGTGAAAGCTGCAGAATCCGCTTTATCCACCGCATGCATCATATCCTCCGATATCTTTGGGAAACGAGATTTTCCACCAAAGTAATCGTACACAACCCGCGCTGCCGAAGGAGCCTCAGGATCAATGATGTGGTTTTCTCTTCTCCCGCCAACGCGGTCGACCTCACTCGCGTGGTGGTCAAACGCCAGAAAAGCCCCCGCCACGTAAGGCAGGTTGGTGGTAATGTCATCTGGCCCGACATCAATCAAGCCGTCCTGCATATCCTTAGGGTGAGCAAAGGTAATATCGTCAATAACCCCTATCTCCTTGAGTAAAATGCCACAAACAAGACCATCCATGTCACTGCGGGTAATCAGGCGATAACGTTTGCTGGGTTCTGGCATCAGTTTGGCGGCGTGGGACATACTAAAAATACCTTTGGGGGTTGAATAAACTCGGGTTAGAATTACGCTTACAATCCTATGTACGAAACAATAACGCAAAGTTAACAGACAGGAAAGACCGAGGCGTTGTACCGCTTAAAAAAGTATTTTATTAGGTAAAAAGGTGTGCATAAGACAGACATAAACTAACTGCTTTTTAACTACTGACGTAGGCTTTTACGAATGAATCTTCCCAGACCAACCCACTCTTGGCATCTTTTTATCCCTAAACTTTTTACAACACTGCGGGAAGGATACTCTTGGGGTGATTTGCGTGCGGACGCTTTTGCCGGATTAACAGTTGCAATTGTTGCTGTTCCTCTAGCTATGGCCTTGGGAATTGCATCTGGTACGACACCCGATAAGGGATTAATTACAGCCGTCATTGCTGGATTTCTTATTTCCTTTTTGGGCGGCAGCCGAGTTCAAATCGGGGGACCAACTGGGGCCTTTGTCGTCGTCGTTTTTAACATTATAGCGACTCATGGCTACGATGGGCTTGTCCTTGCAACCTTAATGGCTGGGGTTTTTCTTGTCATTGCTGGTTTCGTCCGTCTGGGAACATGGATTAAGTATATTCCTCAACCCGTTATCACTGGGTTCACCGCAGGAATTGCTGTGATTATCTTTTCGAGCCAGATCAAAGATATTTTTGGCCTTGAAATTGAAAAAGTTCCGGGTGACTTCTTTGAAAAATGGGAAGCTTTCTGGACTGCACGGGACAGTGTGAATCTTGTGGCGTTCTCTGTATCAGTAGGCTGCCTCGCTCTTATCGTTTTAATGAGAAAATACTTGCCAAAGCTTCCCGCTTTTCTAGTTGCCATCATCGTTGGCTCACTTGTGGTCTATTTTTTAGACCTCCCAGTTGAAACAATTCAAAGCTCCTTCGGAGAGATCCCGCACACCCTCCCCTCCCCTCGTATACCTGATGGCGTAACGCTCGAGCATATGCGTGAGCTCCTTCCCAGTGCCTTCACCATTGCTTTTCTAGCTGGCATCGAATCCTTGCTCTCCGCCGTAGTCGCCGACGGAATGATTGGTCGCCGTCACCGTTCAAACTGCGAACTCGTGGGACAAGGATTTGCAAATATAGCATCTGCATTTTTTGGTGGACTTCCTGCAACTGGAGCTATTGCACGAACCGTTACAAACATTCGCTCAGGAGCCAGATCTCCTGTTGCGGGGATGTTCCACGCTGCGTTTGTTTTGCTCTGCATGATGGTATTCGCGCCTTTGGCTTCTTACATACCCCTTGCTGCTCTCTCCTCTATTCTGATTGTAGTTGCATGGAATATGTCTGAGCACGATAAAATTCGACATTTGATGAGAGCCCCACTCGGAGAAAAATTGGTTCTGTTGGTAACTTTTGTCTTAACAGTTGGCTTTGATTTAACTCTCGCCATTGAAGTTGGGGTAGTTATGGCCGCAATTCTTTTCATGCATGAAATGTCCGAAGCTGTTGAAATCCAAACGCATACCCACATCATCGAAGAAGATCAGGATGATATTACCAGCCACGAAGAAGCCCAAGAAGCCATGAGGTCCAAGCTCCCCGATGGCGTAGAAGCCTATCGTTTGCGAGGCCCTCTCTTTTTTGGTGTGGCGTCACGGTTACTTGATGCGTTGGAATATCTAAATCCTGCGCCCCATGTTTTTATTCTGCGAACCAGCCTTTGTCCGATGATTGATTCAAGTGGAGAGTCCGCACTCAGAACTTTTCTTGAACGCTGCCAAAAGAAACACATCTATGTGATTATCACCGACATTCAACCAAGTCCCAAGGAAGTTCTCACTCGCATGAAGCTCTATGGTGTTCACAGCGAACACTATACTTTTGCTGCAAGTTTCAAGGAAGGCATTCGTATTGCAGAAGAAAAGCTAGAGAAACTTCAAGCAGCCCATCGGCTATAAAGAGAAGTTGCAATGTACCGCTCTCCGCTTTCCTGACGGATCAAAAGCTCCCCGTTTTCTGTTTGCCCCCCCTTGCTTTTCAGCGCGTCCTCCATAAGGGCCGCCAGAGACAAGGACGAAAGCCGCATCGCGTAAGCTGTCAAAATCATGAATGATGGTTTTTCCGAAAGCAGAGCCGCACAATTTGCTAACAACTCTGGCAAATCTGTTTCGAGTTGCCATTTCTCTCCATCTGGCCCACGCCCAAACTTGGGAGGGTCAAGAATAATTCCGTCATACTGATTTCCCCGACGGAGCTCTCTGGCAACAAAGGCCTTGGCATCTTCGCAAATCCAACGGATAGGAGCAGAAGATAACCCGCTGACATCCTGATTTTCCTTGGCCCATTGAATGGCTTTTTTAGAAGCATCAACGTGGGTTACTTGTGCACCTTCTTTAGCCGCCGCGAGACTTGCTGCACCTGTGTAAGCAAACAAGTTCAGAACTTTCAAGGGGCGTTTCTCCGCCCCAAACCTTTGAGCTACCCAGTCCCAATGAGTCATTTGCTCGGGAAAGAGCCCCATATGACGAAACGACATTAAACGACAAATAAAGGTTAACTTATTCCACGTTACCGGCCATGAGTCTGGTACTGATCCAGAGGATTTCCACTTTCCGCTATCGCTGTCCTCTTCGCCATTATTGGTAAATCTAGCAAAAGCCTTCTCCCATGAAACCTGATCTAAACTAGGGTTCCACAGAGCTTGAGGCTCTGGACGATCGACAATCACTTTGCCATACCGCTCCAGCTTACGTCCATGCCCAGAATCGAGCAAAGCATAGTCGGTCCACGGATCTGCAATTAAAGGTGTAATAACTGGTTTCATGGGGTGAAATCTAATGCCATACGGCAGGTTATACAATAACGCTTCTTTTCCTTTTTGCCTTTCTCGGCTAATATTCTTCGTTAGGAAGGACTCTAAAACATACATGATCGAGAAAAACCACAATTTCCCGTACATATTTTTAGGGATTTGGGTGTTGCTCGCGTTTTTTGCGCAGAGCATAGTTCCTTCTGGATATATGCCCAGTTTTAAGACTGGTCGCATTCTTGAAGTCTCCATTTGTCATGGGACGGACCTCATAACCATTCTGGTTGATGAAAATATGAATCCCGTTGAAAAAGGGGCATTGCTAAATTAATATAGTATCGACGCGATCGAGGTGGAGATAAAGGGA
>CAYZAR010000095.1:0-6241 GCA_964476455.1 uncultured Micavibrio sp. | reverse complement strand
GGTATGCACCGAACAATGCTATCCTAGTTGTTTCGGGTGATGTGACGATGGCTCAGGTGCGCCCGCTTGCTGAAAAATACTATGGGATTCTTCCTGCTTATAAGGTTCCCGATCATATTCGGCCTTCTTCTCCTGATTTTCCGGCTCCAGCCGTTCTTACTCTTCGTGATAAGACAATTCGCCAGAGTGTTTTTTTGCGAGCATGGCGTGCTCCTAGCCAAATGCAGGACAAACCAACGGCTGATGCTTTAAGTGTTCTTCGGGAAACTTTGGGGGGTGGCGCAGCTACCCAACTGTACCAAAGTTTGGTCGTCCGGCAAAAACTGGCAACCAGTGTTGATCTTTCTTATGAAGGAGATGCAAGAGGCGAAGGAAGTATTTGGTTTTATGCAAGTCCAGCAGAGGGAGTTTCTCTGCCCGAACTTGAGTCTTCCATCGAAAAAGAGTTTCGTAACTTGATCTTGAATGGCGTTCCTGCTTCGGAAATAGACAAAGCTAAAACACGCCTAATCAATAGCGCGATCTATGCTCGCGATAGCGTGGTAGGTCCCGCTATGACCATAGGGCAGACTTTGGCGATGGGCGGGACGTTGGAGGATGCGGAATACTGGCCGCAAAGAATTAAGGCGGTCGAGAAAACGGATGTGGATAGGGTCCTCAAGACTTATCTTGATCCTGACCGTCCTTTGCATGCGCCTGTGACGGGCTATCTTTTGCCTCAGGAGAGCAAAAAATGACGATCCGCTCTGTTGCTCTTGTCTTTGTTCTGTGTGTGATGTGGGCAGGACCATCTGTGGCGGGAATGCTCCCGATTCAGACGGTTACATCTGCAGGTAAAATTACAGCTTGGCTAGTTGAGGACCATACAGTTCCAGTTGTTTCTCTGACATTCTCTTTTCGTGGAGCTGGCTCGGTGAATGATCCTGAAAGTAAGCAGGGCCTTTCTCGTATGTTATCCAATACGCTGGATGAAGGAGCAGGGCCGCTGGACAGCAAGGCTTTCCAAGCCGCTTTGAATGACCAGTCTATTTCGTTGAGTTTTTTTGCTTCGCGGGATGACTTCGGCGGAAAACTTAAAACGCTTAGCCAAAACCGTGAGGAGGCTTTTTATCTTTTACGCCTCGCTCTCACCAAACCACGTTTGGAAAAAGAAGCAATTGAACGGATGCGGGATGCTAATCTTAGCCGGATCAAAGGGGACATGACCGATCCTAATTGGATGGCGGCGCGTCTTGTCAACGATGTTGTGTTTCAGGATCATCCATATGCTTTGAATTCAGGCGGGACCTTGACCACGCTGAACAACATCACAGCCACTGATTTGCGTGAGAAAGCAACAACTCAACTTACGCGAGATCGCTTGATTGTTGGTGTGGCGGGCGATATTACTCCGGAGCAACTTAAACTCGCGCTTGATAAAATATTTGGCGAGCTTCCAGAGAAGGCGGTGTCTCCGAAGATTGCAGAAGTTAAGTTCCCTCCTCAAGGCAGTACGGTTCTTTATACCAAAGACATTCCGCAAACTGTTCTTGAGGTGGTTCTACCCGGGATTCGTATGACTGATCCTGATTACTTTGCTGCAACGGTTATGAATCACATTTTTGGTGGAGGTGGTTTCGGTTCGCGCCTGACGGATGTGGTGAGGGAGAAGAATGGGTTGACTTATGGTATTAGTAGCGATCTGTCGGAAATGGACTATGCCTCTCTTTTTACTATTTCCAGTTCGACACGAAACGAAACCGCGCAGACATTATTGGATCTTACCAAGAACGAGGTGGAGCGTATCAAAAAAGAACTGGTAACGGATCAAGAGCTGGAAGATGCTAAAGCCTATATTATTGGTTCTGTTCCGCTTGGTTTAACTTCCACTAGCCAAATTTCCGAAACTTTACTGACTTTGCAGAGGCACAACTTACCTGTTGATTTTCTAGATCGGCGCGAACAAGCTGTTCGGGCGGTGAGTAAGGCAGATGTTGGTCGTGTGGCTGAAAGGCTTTTGATTCCAGAAAAATCTACAACCATTTTGGTTGGGCAGCCAAAACTTTCTGGAAAACATCGCGTTGTAGATCATCTCTCCAACGTAGAATAATTTAATAAATGATAAACTAGACCTCTTTATACTTCCCTTGTTGGGGCTGGTTTCGGGCTCTGTTTTTCGTTTGGGTTTTTTCTACTATGTCTGAATCATCGCTCGAATCAATGGATCAAAAGCAGCTTGATGATGTCATCAGGAAGCATCTCCGCTTTTCAACAGGCCGTCCTAATGGGGGGCGCGCTGTTCTGAAGTTCAAATCTTTGGTTGGGCTTAACTTTCGTGGGGCGGATTTGTCGGGGGCAGATTTTACCGGATCCGATATGAGGAACTGTTACCTTTGCGGTGGAAACTATTCTGGTGCTACGTTTAGTAGTTGTAACTTAGCAGGAGCTAACTTAGAGAGAAGTAATTTGACGCGGGCGGACTTTCGAGGAGCCGATCTGACGGATGCTAATATGACAGGGGCGGATTTAACCAAGGCAGATATGCGTGGTGGGGCCAAACTTGTGAGCTATCCTAAAGAGACGGTCGTAAAGAAAAAGGCTGATGATGAAGTTTCTCAAAAGGAAGCGGAGGAGAGTGTTCTTGTAGCCAAGAAAGGTCAAGAGTCTGTTGCTCGGGAGGCGGCCGTTGACCTCAGCCAAGTATCGGAACCGAAGAGTCAAACAGAAGAAAAAGTCTTCTTTTTGGGAGATAAGATTGATGAAGAGCATTCTTCCTTGCGGCGAGAATCTGCGGTTGACCTTAGTCAAATAGAATCCTCCTCTAACGGCTCTATGCGAGAGGCTGCTCTTGACCTGAGTCAAACAGGTGAGCAATCTTTTACGCGCCAGGCCTTTGTTGAGATTATCAACGAAGAGGACAGTAAGTACAGAGAGTCAGATATGATTCTGAAGGGAGATGAGCTGCAGGAGAAATTTGCTGCATCTGATTTTGTTCTAAGTTCTACACAAGAAGATGCTTTGCGGGCAAAACTTCGTGAACATGCCTTGTGGATTCAGTTTGGTGGGAGCAAAGGCGAGCGCATGGATGCTTCGGGGTATCCTCTCTGCTCTATTTCTGACCTTGGGCGTTATCCGCTAACCGCGATTAAGGCAGAGAAAGCTATTTTTCGTGGGCTGCACTTGCTCGCGGCGCAGATGCAAAGCGCGATATTTGATGGAAGCGATTTTCGGGATACCAACTTGCAGGAAGCTGATCTGCGGGGCTCAAGTTTTTTGAACACGTTGTTCTGTCGTGCCGACCTGTCTATGGCAAAAATGGGGCCATTGTCTTTTTCGGGACCGGACGGTATTCCGCATTTGCAACGCTGCAACTTTTCAGGAGCAGATTTCAGAGGGGCTAATTTGGAAGGAGCTATTCTGAAGTGTGCCATACTCGTTGGAGCAAATTTTCAAGGAGCGAATCTCAGGAAAGCAGATCTGCGAGGGGCGGATTTGATAGAAGCCAATCTGGACGGCGCGATTCTAGAACAAGTGCGGTGGGATGATGTTTCTACAGAGTAACTCGTTCGGCGCGGCGACTGAGACTAGTCAAGACTTCGTATCCAATTGTTCCTAGACTTGTTGCTAAAGCGTCTGCGCTTTGGGTTGGACCGATGACTTCCAGCCAGTCTTCAGCGTGGGGTGAAGGGGATGGACAGTCTGTCAGATCTACAACAATCAAATCCATTGATACGCGTCCCACAATTGGGCAGGGGTAGCCCTGCCAATAAAGAGAAGCGCGATTACTTCCCGAGCGCAAAAACCCATCTGCATAACCTAATCCAACCGTGGCAAGAATACTGTCACGATTGAGCAAGCAGGTTGCATTGTAGCCAACTGTTTCTCCTGCTTTGGCATGGCGAGTTTGAAGAATCTTTGTTTCTACTCTCACGACGGGGTGCATAGGGTTGTCTGTTTCTGGGGTTGGGTTTAATCCGTAAAGAGCCATACCCGAACGAACCTGTTGTCTATGCCATGTTGAATGGCGGAAGATACCAGACGAGTTGCAGATACTTTGTGCTGTGCCCGGAAGAGATTTGGCAACGTCATCAAATCTTCGAACTTGTTCGGCATTTAGGGGATTGTCGATTTCATCTGACGCAACGAAATGAGTCATGAGTATGTGGGGAAGATGCGACGTAGAGGCGAGAGCCGAAGAAAATTCATTTGTTCCCAAACCCAAACGGTTCATACCCGTGTCAACGTGCCATATGGAAGGTCCGTGGGCCCACGCATGAACATCATCTGGAGAATTCAGAACCGGAATGAACTTCTTGGCAACAAAGTCATTCTCGCTCCCAGAAGGGACCCCGTTCAAAACTGCAATAGGGGCTGATGTCAATTTGCGAACTTCGAAGGCTTCCTCAAGATGGACAACATAAAAAAATTTACACCCCGCTTCAACAAGAGCAGGAACCGCTATTTCAGTTCCAAGACCATAAGCGTTTGCCTTGACAACCCCCGCTACTTCACAAAATCCACCGACTTCTTTTTTCAACTGTTTGAAGTTATTTATCAAGGCGGTACGGTCAAGGATGATACGGGAAGACTTATAAGAGGTCATGGCGAGTTAACTATGCCGTAGGTCCAGATCAGAGAACTTGGTTAGGTTGGGGTCAAAGAATAGTTTGACGATACCAATTGGACCGTGACGCTGTTTGGCTACAATGGTTTCAGCGATATTTGCGCTTTGTTGCAGACGCTCCGCCCACTCCGCATAACGATCATTGAACTTCTCAATGGATTCACTATCGCGTTGTGTAGGAATTTCTCGCGATAGGTAATATTCTTCACGGTACACAAACATGACAACGTCAGAGTCCTGTTCAATAGATCCAGATTCCCTAAGGTCAGAAAGCATAGGCCGTTTATCTTCGCGCTGTTCAACTGCCCGCGAAAGCTGGGAGAGAGCAAGAACTGGAACATGGAGTTCCTTGGCCAAGGCTTTGAGCCCTCGCGTGATTTCAGAAATTTCAATGACCCTATTGGTTTCAGATTGTCTGGATCCGCTTCCTCGCAAGAGTTGTAGGTAATCGACAACAATCATCCCAAGTCCATGTTTGCGTTTCAAACGGCGTGCCCGTGTCCTGATTGCAGAAATCGACAGGGCTGGTGTATCGTCAATATAAAGAGGGATATGCGAAAGAGTGTGGGCGGCCTGCGCGAAGTCGCGGAACTGCGCTTCGGTGATATTCCCTTTGCGGAGGGCATCTCCTGAAATACCTGATTGTTCGGCTAAAATCCGCATGGTGAGCTGATCGTGTGACATTTCGAGAGAGAAGAAAGCAACAATTGCGCCTTCTTTTCCCCCGCTGAGCGCATAAGCTTTTGCGGCATTGAAAGCCATATTGGTAGCAAGAGCGGTTTTCCCCATCGAAGGTCTTCCGGCCAAAATGAGAAGATCAGATTTGTGGAGGCCTCCAAGTTTCTCGTCAATATCTTTAAGACCTGTCGTTACACCTGTGACTTGTCCTTTGCTATTAAAAGCGACTTCTGCCAGCTCAATGGCTTTGACAATCGAATCGCGCAGCGTGACAAAACTGGTGTTGCTTTCTCCGGTTTCAGCCATTGAGAACAGACGGGCTTCGGCATCTTCGATAGTGTCTTGGGCATCCCGTTCAAGATTGTGGGTAAAAGATTCATTGACCACATCATTGCCGAACGAAATAAGTTCGCGGCGTAAGTGAAGATCAAAGATGGTGCGAGCGTAATCTTCAACATTAACGACACTCATGACGCTGCCTGCGAGGTCGGCAAGATAGGCGGCACCGCCGACTTGTTCCAAGTCTTGGTCTCTTTCGAAATAGGATTTGAGTGTTACAGGTGAGGCGGTTTGTCCCCGATCAATCAGAATTTGTAAAGCTTGATAAATGCGTTGGTGGGCAGGAGCGAAGAAAAATTCTGGTTTTAGAAAGTCGCAGATTTTCTCATAGGCCCGATTGTCAACCAGTACCGTGCCGAGCAGACATTGTTCCGCCTCTAGATTTTGAGGGAGGGAACGATAGAGGCTCTCCTCTTTCGGGGTGGAAAGAGAAGCGGGAGAGGAGGAAGAAAATCCAGTTTTCTTGAGTTCTGATGTTTGAGCCATAAAAGCAAACTAGCAGAAGAAAAAGCAGCTTGCCACAATCCTGTTGCTTCAGACCTGTGGAAAACGGGGACAATAAAGAAACCGCCCACAAGGGGCGGTTTCTTAGAATAGGTTTCATACGCTGAGTTATTAAGC
>CAYZAR010000094.1:0-6256 GCA_964476455.1 uncultured Micavibrio sp. | reverse complement strand
CCAAGCGGGATAAAACCGCAGCCTGGTATCCTGAGCCTGTTCCAATTTCAAGCACCGTCATGGTTTTATCAACCTGCAAAGCCTCGGTCATATAGGCCACAATATAGGGCTGTGAGATGGTCTGACCTAGGCCAATTGGCAAGGCTTGATCTTCATAAGCATGATCCTGAAAGGAACGAGGAACGAAAAGATCACGTGGCGTTCGCTCCATTGCACTCAAAACCTCCGTGTTCAAAATCCCCGCCTGACGTAACTGAATAATCAGACGTATCTTGGAAGGATCGGGGGAAGCTTGGGGAACGGGTTCGGCCATCATCTGCAATATGTTTCTAAAAATAACAAAGAAGTAAAGTACCAGATTATAACAACCCCGAATAGGGCTTGACACCCGCCTTTGCTATATAATGGCAATTAGGCTCTCAGAAGCGGCTCATCATGAACGGTAGGTTAGCAGAAAGCTGATTATCACCCTTCTTATAGTTTTTTCTTTTCAAGAGTTTTTATCTTCTCCAGCGAGGAGAGTTTGAAAACACGTCCAATTTGTTTGCATCGGCGTAACAGATATATAGCCTTGCGCCAGAACATCTGCGTCCTGACCTAACCCCTCATCAATATCGCTTTGAAACAGATCAATTCTCAGCTTCTCGTGTCCCTCTGAAGAATCCTCAATAATCAAACCACGCACAACCGATCTATGCCGCAGAGAAGTCATGACGGGCGATTTATTTTCAAAATTATCTCCATCAGGAAAATTTACACTCATGACAATATGCTCCGGCCACGAAACTGACCTCAAATAATCAAACAGTTTTGGCAGGCATTCTTTCAACGCCGAAAGATTAGGCTTGCCGTTTTTGTCCCGCCGCTGTCCCAAGGCCACAGCAGGGAATCCCTCCAATGCAGCCTCGAAAGCTCCCCCAAAAGTTCCGGAGTAGGTAACAAAATTGCCAGCATTATCGCCATGGTTAATCCCTGAAAGAACAATATCCGGCAAGCGGTCTTTCAAAATATGATGCAAAGCGATAATTGTGCAATCTGTTGGCGTTCCGTCTACAGCAAAGTGGTTGTTGTCGATTTTGTGCAAATTCATAGTTTTTCTATGAGATATCGCCCTCCCCATGCCTGAACACTCAGAAGAGGGGGCTACCACAAACACCTCACCAAAAAATTTGCAGGCAAATTCCTCAAGAACCTTAATCCCTTCAGCATGGATACCATCATCATTAACAATGAGAACGCGATAATCTGACCATTCTTTCTGGGGAAGCATTTCTATGCCTTCACAATCTTGGTCAATCCGCCCATATAGGGTTGTAAAACTTTGGGAACGAAAATTCCTCCATCTGCAGGATCGTAATAGTTTTCCATGACTGCCACCAAAGTCCGCCCAACCGCAAGCCCAGAGCCATTGAGCGTATGCACAAACTCTGTTTCCTTGGCTCCGTGCCGCTTAAATCTTGCCCGCATCCGCCGTGCTTGGAAATCGCCACAGTTCGAACAACTCGAAATCTCGCGGTATTTACCCTGTGAGGGAACCCAAACCTCAAGGTCGTAGGTTTTTTGAGAGCCAAACCCCATATCCCCCGCACAAAGAACAATTGTACGGAAGGAAAGCTCAAGCTTTTTCAAAATATTTTCGGCACACTCTGTCATTCTCTCGTGTTCTGCCTTTGAATCCTCTGGCCGTGTAATACTGACCATTTCAACTTTATAGAATTGGTGCTGGCGGATAATACCGTGGGTATCTTTACCCGCTGACCCTGCTTCTTTGCGAAAACAGGGAGTCATGGCTGTCAAACGGATAGGCTCTTCAAAATTATCCAAAATTGAGTCACGAACCATATTGGTGAGAACCACCTCAGCCGTTGGAATCAGCCAGCGTCCATCGGTGGTTTCGAATTGATCCTCCCGAAATTTGGGAAGCTGCGCTGTCCCGTACATCACATCAGAATTAACCAGCAAAGGCGGGTTAATCTCGGTGTAACCATGCTCACCCGTATGAACATCCAGCATGAATAGCCCGAGAGCTCGTTCCATCCGCGCCAAAGCCCCTTTAAGAATGGTCATGCGGGCTCCGGCAACCTTGGCCGCTGTTTCAAAATCCATCAACCCTAAACGCTCGCCAATTGCCACATGATCGAGGGCGGCGTTACTGCCAACTTTTGGGCTGCCATGCCTGCGCAGCTCCACGTTTGCGCTTTCATCGGGGCCGTCTGGCACATCTGCCGCCACCATATTGGGAAGCGCACTGAGAATTTCGTTCAGCTCATCCGCTAAAAACTTCTCTTGCTCTTCCAAAGAAGCCATTTTGTCTTTAAGAGCCCCAACCTCACTCATCAAAGCCGCAGCATCCCCTCCTTTGGCCTTCACGGCTCCGACTTCTTTCGAGACTTCGTTCCGGCGTTGCTGAACTGCTTGAAGTTCCGTCTGTAAAGCGCGGCGATCCTCGTCCAACTTAAGAATAGGGGCCGTTTGCGGAGAAAGTCCACGGCGCGCCCAGTTTTTATCATAGACAGCAGGGTCATCGCGAAGAGATTTAAGATCGTGCATGGTAAAAAATCCTGAAGTTTAGCTTTTCACTTCCTGTACCTTATATAAAATGAAGCACCTAAACAATATCAGCCCATCAGGTTTTCACCATGACTCCTTTCGAGGTTATCTCTCCCCCTGCCGGCGTATCTCAGGTTCCTGTTATCTTCAGCATTCCGCATAGCGGAACCGTTTATCCCGAAGATTTTGACTATAGCTGTGCGTTTGAACTCCTTCAAAGTGCAGAAGATACCTTGGTGGATGATTTGTTCTCAGAAGCCCCAAGCTTCGGAGCCACAGTGATCCGCGCCACTATGCCGCGCAGCTATATTGACCTGAACCGCAGCCTTGACGATGTGGACCCCCTCCTCTTGGCCGAGCCGTGGCCAACCCCTCCCCCAAAAGACGGACGTTCAGGAGCCGGACACGGCCTGATTCGCCGGCTGATTCGCCCCAATGGCCCAGAAATTTATACACGGAAACTATCTATTTCGGAAATAAACCACCGCATAGAGTCCTATTACCTCCCTTATCACACAGCCCTAAGCAGCTTAATTCAGACTCTCTGGGAAAAATTTGGAGTAGTCTGGCTAATTGATTGTCATTCCATGCCCTCTTCGGCTTCTTTTACCCTTGGAACGGGGCTCGCTGTTGACATTGTCTTGGGTGACCTTGATGGAACAGCTTTTCCTTTGACCGCCCGAACCGCATTACAAACTCTCTGGAGAGAGCGAGGCTATCGTGTTTCTGTCAATGATCCATATAAAGGATTCGAAATTTTGCGCCGTCACACCCGCCCCCTCGACAGAGTTTATGGCCTGCAAATTGAATTTAGTAAATCTATTTACCTAGAAAATAACAAATGTATAAAACGCAATAAATACAACAAACTAAAAGGTGATATTAACGCTATGTATGAAGAAACAAGATTGTTGTTAAAATAGTTTATAAAAATGCTATATCAAATTGATTTTTAAGAATATTATCAACTTCATTAATTGAAATATTGCGTCCTAAAGCTTGCAAAGATGTAACCCCGTGTTCCCGAATGCCACACGGAACAATCCCGTCAAAATGCGACAGATCTGGATTCACGTTTATTGAAATTCCATGATACGTCACCCAGTGCCGCACCCGAACTCCGATAGCCGCAATTTTGGACTCACGCCCAGCCCTTTCCTCCACCCAAATTCCAACACGGCCAGAACGCCGCTCGCCTTGAACTCGCATCTCGGCCAAACTCCGAATGAGCCAATCCTCCAGCCGCCAAACATAGTTCTTAATATCCGGTGCCGCTTGCCGCTTGCGAAGATCCATCATGACATAAGCCACGCGCTGGCCCGGCCCGTGGTAAGTGTACTGTCCTCCTCGGCCAGTTTGATAAACAGAAAACTGAGGATTCAGTAAATCTTCCGCCCGTGCGCTCGTTCCTGCTGTGTAAAGCGGGGGATGTTCCAACAGCCAGATTAACTCATCCTCCCGCCCCTCTCGAATGGCAGCAACGCGGGATTCCATGACGGACACAGCGTCTTCATATTCCACCAATTCGCTAGAAATAAGCCAATCCATACGCGAAACCTTTCCCTTTTGGTAAAGACTCCTTTTTGGAACGCGTCAAGGCGAGAATTTCGAACTTGCCTGTTTACAAACGTCCGTGGCTGATTTTCTGACAACCTCCTCTGTTGCTACAACGGCTCCGGTGACAAGTACCGCCCCCCCGACCCCAACCGCCGGAGCAACAGGACCCGAAGCGGCGGCAGCGGCAACAGTTGCCCCTGTCCCTGCAATAGCCACCCCACCAGCCGCAACCGCAGCAGTAACTTCACCAAAGGCCTCGCAAAGCTTCCCCTGCCTTGCTGCACGCCATCCCGGAACCGCAGAGTTTACTGCAGCATCTGCAACCGATATAGGCGTTGCCGCAGGCTCTGCCGCCGCTGCCGCACCTGAAAAAACAGCGGCAGCGGCAGCCATAAGCCCTCCACCGAACCATCTTCTCCCCTTTGCCGTAGTGTTATTTTCCACCACGGCGGAGTCTACCGGAGGTTTTGTTCCCACATCTTGGCTTTGGGACCTTTGGAACAAAAATTGATCAAGCTTTCTACTGTCCTCCGCTGGAACGGCAAGAACGCTCATTCCCCCTCCAAGAGAAGTCTTTCTTTCTGTGAATGTAACCCCTTGTTTCGTCAAAGCTTCCTTCAAGGAAGACAGTTGATCTGGCTTCATCCCCTCCACAGAGATGTATGGGCCCTTGTTGCTTGGAATAACTTCAAGCGCGGATGATGAAGATGCTCCTCTTGCCGCCATCTGGGAAGAACTTTTGGACTCCATTTGCATCTGTGCAAAAAGTTGTGACGGATTCTTTTCTCGTCCCGTGACCACCCCGTCCACGATAGCTTTAGCCCGCTCGTAGTCTCCCTTATTTGTTACGTTCATCTCGACATAGATGGTTCGACTGAGCTTATCATGCCCAACTTTTGTACCATCTGTTTCGATTCCATTGGCTTTCAAGAGTGCCGTCAGGCTGTCCGCGAGATTGCTTCCCGTCAGCCCGTTTCCTCTTTTGACATCAAGAATTTTGCCATTTCCATCCGTACGAAACTGGTAATCCTTCTCGAGAGGGGAAAATTCGGGAATAGAAAAAGAAACAATTGAACGACCATGAAACTTATAAGAGGCGTTCAGCATAGCAGGTTTTGAAGGATCTCCGATGGTCCGCCCTTCTCCGTGCGGAATCTGGGCATAGTGATACTCCGCAGGAGGCACAGTCTCGGCAACTCTATTTGCCGCATCCAGAAGATACCGAAGATGCTCCACCGGCCGAGCGTTCTCTCCCGGCCACACGATGTTTGATGCCACTATGCACTCCTATCCAATAACAACATTGTGTATTATGAAATATAACAAAAGGTTAACTTATGCCCATCTTCCTTTGGCATGGCGCAAGAGGAAGGACTCCAAAGGTTGCGCCTCTTGCCTCCATCAAAGTGTAGTCTTTCCACGTTCTCTCTTGCACATTTGAATTTGATCTGATAATCACGCTCTCACCTCGGAATAAAAAACTACAGTGCGGCCGTGGCGAAATGGTAGACGCGCAGCGTTGAGGTCGCTGTGGGATCACACCCATGGAAGTTCGAGTCTTCTCGGCCGCACCATCTCAGTTTTTTCAGCGAAAAGTGAGAGATCGGAATCCTTCCTTAACAAGGTCCCCCGTTTTTCTACCGCTCGACAAGCCTCTTTCCATGCCATCCGCTGTAAACAGCCCCCCAATACTGACCAGAAGTGGGTCTTGCAAATACGCGCCCGCCGCTGCAATTTGCAAACCTGCAGCTGTACTCAGAACCCCATGCGTCTCAGGAGAGATTTTTTTCAAAAGCATACGAAGATTGGCTGTGCCATATCCCCCGATGCTGTTTGCGGAAGCCAGTAATAACCCCGCCCAGACTTCTCCTGAAGCCGCTAAAAGAACGCCATTAGCCGTCAGAATGCCATTTGCCACCAAAAGCGGGTAAGGGACAGCTTCGTACTTCCTGCGGTTCACAAGCGCAGCTCCAAGGGCTAGCCCTGCTCCGCCCAATGTGACGTAATGGTTATCCAAGCTGATCCCTGAATAAATAGTCAAAAAAGATCCCGCCAAAAAAGCTTTCCCGTTATTAGAAATTTTTTGTGAAACTCCGACTACTTTTCTGAAAACATTCCTCAACATTCGTACGACTCCAAAACAAAAACC
>CAYZAR010000093.1:0-6304 GCA_964476455.1 uncultured Micavibrio sp. | reverse complement strand
TATTTCTCTCCTTGCGAATCCATAAAGAGTCATTTCGTTCTCAGGTTGGTATTACGCGATGAACGACCCAGATCGTTATTCGTATGAAGGGGATATCCCGGGATCTCGAATCGATTCTTCTTCACTTTCTTTCGCACTTAGGGAGGAGGAGGGGCGTGTAGAGCGAGAACGGGATTATGCGGGGCGTAAGGCTATTTTGCTCAAGCAAATCGAGGCAGATGGTGCGATCATCGGCGGGCCAGATGCAGAGCCGCTGGATGGATACTATCGCGTTGCCGTTTACACTATGCCGCCTGAAAAAGGCTCGAAGAGTGAAGATGATGTGTGGTCCGATATGCATTTCGTGCGCGAGGACAATGATGGCACATGGTCGCACAAACCCGGGTCTCTTGCCGTGACAAACCGCGATAAGCAGGGAAAACCGATAACAGACCCCAAAACGGCCGATATTGGTGGATACGAGTTTGTAAGTTTTGTTTATGTGCCCGAGGGAGGGTTAGACGTTGGTCCGCGTTATGAACCTGCTTCTAAGAAAGGAACTCCGTATCGGGATCTTGATCCCGCAGAAGACTGGAAACGAAGGGAAAGTAATCCTTTTCCCGAACGAATACAGGGCCCATCCTAGCACGAGGGGTCATAAAATCAGGACAGGGAGTTGAGCAAAACTGTTTTAGTTTTTCCGAAGCCGTTAAACCCGCTGCGGCAGCTTTGGCTATACGCTCCCATATTGGAGACTTCTATCCAATCACCCTCACGCACATCAGCGGGGAGGAGGAAAGGACCTTCCATCATATCCAAAGAATCACAGGTTGGGCCGTTAAAGCGGAAGGATTCCAAGGGCTCTTTTATGTCGTCTTTATGATCTTCTGCACGGATCAGGCGAACCGGAAGGCGCAGTCCTCCCCATTTCGAAGCTTCTACCATCCCGCCATAGGTTCCGTCATTGAGAAAGAGAGTCCTCCCCTTACGCAGTTCAACCCGCGTAATCAAAGACCCTGCTTCGGCCACGAGGGCACGCCCGGGCTCGCAATATAAATCCAGATTTTCTAGGCCATACTCTTTGACGGCTTGTGTGATGGTTTCCATGTAGGACTCCAAAGGAGGAGGCTCGCTGCCCGGGTAGGTGACGGGGAACCCGCCTCCTACGTCTAGGGCCTCAATCGAAATCCCTGCCATTTCAATGACCTCGGCAGCCGTTTTTACACCAACGCGAAAGGCCGATGGATCAATGGATTGTGACCCCGGGTGGAACATAACCCCTAGCCTTGCCGCTACCAGACGAGCTTCAATTAAGAGTCCTGCTGCCTCAGGGGGAGGGGCTCCGAATTTGATCGAAAAATCATAAGCTGCTGAATGGTTCTTCGGCAAGGCTAGCCGGACATAGAGCTCTAAATCTGGAGCCAAATTTGTTTCGTGAACAATTTTGTGGAGTTCATCAGAACTGTCAATGACAAAAACCCTCACCCCATGCTGGAAATAGGCTTCGCGGATTGCCTCCCGCGATTTGACGGTGTGCATGAAATGAATACGGGCGCGAGGAGCTATTTTGCGAATGAGCCGGACTTCTTCAATTGAGGCAACATCAAAAGTTTGGATACCAGCTTTAACGAGATTTTGGATAATGGCTTTGTCTGGATTACATTTGACCGCATACATGACGGTCCCGGGGAAGAGAGTTAAAAACTGCTTGGCTTTCTTGCGAATGCGCGTGGGGTAAATCAGGTTGAGCGGCAGCTCTGGCTGCAACCGCCGCACCAATTCGTCCACGCTATCATGAGTTGCGCCACCACCAGATCGAAGAACCAGAGGAGAAGTTGTCATTGTCACCCATACCGTAAACCATATCAGTTTATTTTTACGGCTATGCTCCTTAAGATGACGTTAAAAGCCCCCAGAATATTTTGGGGGCTTTGGTTTTCCTTGGGATTCGGGCGGGGAAGAGAAATCAGGAAGCCTTTTTGAGTGTTTCTGCGGAAGGGGGGAAGATGCTGCGCCGTCCAATCGAGAAATAGCGAAAGCCCCGTTTCTCCATGTCCGGCAATTTATAGATGTTGCGCAGATCGACAATGCATTTCGATTTCATGATTTCTTCAATGCGGTCAAGTTGCAACGCTCTGAATTCATTCCATTCGGTAAGAATAACCAAAGCATCGGCATCCTTAGCTACCATGTACGGGTCTTCGCACCATTCAACGTTTGAGAGAACAGCGGCTGCGTTTTTCATCGCTTCAGGATCGCACGCTGCTATTTTTGCCCCCGCTTTTTGCAGTTCGGGAATAATCACCAGCGAAGGAGCTTCGCGAATATCATCTGTGTTGGGTTTGAAGGAAATACCTAGAACGCCAATTTTTTTCCCGCGCACGTTTCCGTCACATGCGGCAAGAATACGGTCTACCATTGAAATCTGACGTTTTTTATTCACATTTACGACTGTTTCAACAATAGTTTGTGGTGCTCCGAAAACTTGTCCGGTTTGTGTCAAAGCCAGCGTGTCTTTGGGGAAGCAAGATCCTCCGTACCCGGGGCCTGCGTGCAGGAATTTGGAACCAATCCGGCCATCAAGTCCCATGCCTTTGGCCACGTCTTGAACATTGGCTCCGGTTTTTTCACACAAATTGGCAATTTCGTTGATGAAGGTGATTTTAACGGCCAGAAATGCGTTGCTGGCATACTTAATCAGCTCTGAACTTTCCGGTGTGGTCATGACCATGGGCGTTTCATTGATAAATAAAGGCCGATATAAAGCCCGCATAACTTCTCTAGCCCGCTCACTTTCCGTTCCTACAATAACGCGATCGGGGCGCATGAAATCGCCAATAGCTGCCCCTTCACGCAAGAATTCAGGGTTGGATACCACATCAAAATCTGCGTCCGGGCGGGCTTTGCGAATAATAGCATCCACCTGACGCGCTGTCCCTACAGGCACTGTGGATTTATTGACCACAACGGTATAACCGTCCAGATTTTTGGCAATATCTTCGGCAACTTGGAACACATAGCTAAGGTCTGCATGACCGTCTGATTCACGAGGGGGCGTTCCCACAGCGATGAAAACCGCATCGGATTGTTTGACGGTATCGGCCAGATTGGTGGTGAACATCAACCGACCCGCTTTGACCTGTCTGGCCACAAGGTCAGCCAAACCGGGTTCATAGAATGGGATTTCTCCATTTTTCAGGCGAGCTATTTTGCTTTCGTTATTGTCAACGCAGGTGACTTCTATACCAAATTCAGCAAAACAGGTTCCTGACACCAAACCAACATATCCGGTTCCGACAACACCAATTTTCATCCCATTTTCCTTTGTTGGGGTTAATCCGCTCAGAACCTAGACTTTTTAACAAAAACTGCAAAGGAAAATCCTAAAAATTTTAGTTTTCTGCGGCGAATTTCCCAAAGAGGACCTAAGGGCAATTGCCAAAACGGGGCAAATTGACTAATCTTGAGGCGATTTGTAACTCTTACCCCGAAGGATCTAAGCTATGTCAGGGACACAAAACAAGCCATCTGGAACAGGAAATTTCCCACTGTTTTACAAAAACCCTGTCCCTCTTGACGCGTCACAGCATAAAAATCTTTCTTTGAAAAAAGGTTTTGGCCTTAGTTTTACGCGAGACGTGAATGCCGTGCCAGTCAATATGATCGAAATGCCGCAAATTTGTCATGCCTATCCTATCGCGTTCAGTCCCGATGCCAGTGCCACTCCTGTGGCAATTTTGGGATTGCGGGATAATGAAAACCTTTATTTGAACCGCAAGAACGAATGGCTGGCCGATACTTATATTCCGGCTTATATCCGCCGCTATCCTTTTATCTTCTCGGAAACCCAAAATGGTGAGCAATTGACACTGTGCATAGATTCCGGTGACGATGTTGTGGACAGCAAAGGCGATCAGAAATTCTTTGACGCCGAAGGCAAGCCAACGACCTTGGCTCAGAATGCGTTGGAATTTTGTAAATCTTACCACGCAGCGGCCAAACAAACAGCGGAATTTTCGCAAGCCTTGGTCAAAGCCGATCTTTTGGCGATTCGTCAGGCTGAAATTGTTGTCCCCGGGGGACGAAAAATAAACTTCTCGGGCTTTCGGGTGGTGGATGAACAAAAACTTGCCAAGCTTGATGACAAAACCTTTCTGGAATTCAGAGCCAAGGGCTGGCTTCCCTTTATCTATGCGCACTTGTTTTCTGGTGTTCAGTGGCAACGCCTGACCCATTTGATGGGCGATAAACTCAAGAAAGAAGCCGCCTAACAGCAAAAACCCACAGTTTTTTTGCAGGCCCTTCATAGCAAACTTGAACCGGATAAGGTTCTTATGCTATCAAGGGCCTGTTCAAAATAAACAATCGGGGAGTTTTTCCATGGCAAAAGTCGGTGCCCAACGGGCCGCCATCATGACCGGACGGTCAAAATCTACTATTCAGCGCGCAATGAAGGCAGGTCGGCTGTCCTTTGAAATAGACGACCAAGGACAAAAACTGATAGACGTTTCTGAACTGGAACGGGTTTTCGGTCCGGTGACTGAGCAAGAAGAAAACACTTCTTTAGCAGCGGTTAAGGCTGAAATCAAACGGGCCCATGAGATGCTTGAAATGGAACGCCTCAAAATGCGCGTTCACAGTCTCGAAGATCAGTTGCACATCACGCAAGTTCAATTGGACGATGTGAAAGAACAACGGGACCAATGGCAAAAACAAGCGCAACAAGTTTTGCTGACCAACCAGTTCTCGCAAAAACAAGCCGAAGATCTGAAACAGGAACTTCGTGACCGCGAAGCTCGGGAACGTGCGATCCGCCAACGCCAAATGGAAGATCGTTTGCGCCGGATGCAAGCCCAGAATCAAAACAATGAAAACTCGGATGAAAACAACATCTGGGGACGGCTGCTCAAAAAAATTGGCGGCATTCGCTAATATAGCTGATCCCAAAACTACTTAGCTGTATAGTCCCAAGGATTGATGGTACAATTATAACGCCATCAATCCTTGGGACTATACAGCTAGGATGAAAATTGAGAGTTGGCGGTGTGACTATAACACTGTTCGTCCTCATACGGTGATTGGCGATCTAACCCCTGCCGAATACGCCGATTTATGCATCATAGCCAAGGAGACTGGATTTTCTCTCTCTGTTTGGTTCAAACTTTGGGGCAAGACCAAACCCTCAAAAACTACCTGCACAGCTATAACCACTTGCTTTCCCAAAAAGCCCTCGGTTATAAACCTCCCATGCACGCCCTCGCCCAACAATTAAATCAACCCAACCTGAAGGGTGTGGACAATTAGTAATTGTCTGTTCATCTAAGCTGCTTTATACTCGCCCCATGAAATTGAACGATCTCCCTGACGATATGCGTCTTCTTGTTGTGCGGCTCCCTTACCGGGTGGGCTTTTACGTTTCCGCCAGTGATAAAACCGGAGGTGAGGAATCTGATGCTGCAGAAATGGCAGCGTTAGAGGGAATTGTCACCTTTTATGTCGAAGACTTCTGTAAATCGGAATTTGCGCAGGCCGTGATGCTTGAAACGATTCAAAGAAAAGCAGAATGGACTGGATGGCAGGAAAAAATAGAGATTGTCCCCGAAGAAATTCGCAAAGTGCTTGATTTCCTCGTGGACAAAATCGAGGGAAAAGAACTGACAGCTTTCAAAAATAACTTACTGGAAATTGCTATTGCTGTTGCGCAGGCCTACCGTGAATTTGATGTCTCTCAACCTTTGACAGAGCGGGTTCAGGTCTATCTTTCCATCCTGATTGCTCGGATCAAGGCTTTGGTTAAGGGGCAAGAAATTCAGTCCCATGACGCTCTGCTTAATATTTCCCGTGATGAAAAAATGGCGATTAATTTGCTGGCCGATGCACTCGGCATTGAATACAGAATAGGCTAGGGGGCGTTATGCCAGAACTTTCTCGTTTCCTTCCAGAAGATCAAGACCTGTTGGTTGGGCTTTTTTATCGGGTTGGTCTGTGGATCAGCCATATTGATGATACCGATGAAGATGAAACATCGGAAACCGCAGAGCATAAACAGTTATTGCGAGTCCTCGCAAAGATTTCTCAAACAGAGTCGACGGCGGAGCTTATTCGCGAAGTCGCTGACGAAGCAAGCCGCCAAAACCAGTCATGGGCTCGTTGGGGGCGGAGGTCGGATTCGTTGTTAGAGGATGTTGGGCGTGGGCTCAAATTGCTCAAAGGACAAGGGGTGGACGCGGAAGTAGTTTCTTTTCGCAAGGCTCTTATGTTTATCGGCACATCTGTTGCGCGGGCTTATCGTGAAGATCAGGACATGGAGCGTACAGGGCAGGGC
>CAYZAR010000092.1:0-6320 GCA_964476455.1 uncultured Micavibrio sp. | reverse complement strand
TTTAGCTGCCTCAGGCTGGTTCCTGAGTCTTCATCTAAAACTTTGGCGTTTTCTTGCTTTAGGGAAATTTGACAGGGTTTAGAAAAATCTATAGTTATGAATAGAACTTAACATAGATATATGGACACAAAAATGATGGATTCTTTGACTGCACCAATGATGGATTTGGCCCGAGATATTTACCAGAGCCTTGAGAGGCATTGGCGGACCGATCCAGAAGGAATCTGGCGGCCAGCTTACAGTTTGCAAGAGAATGAGGCCTTCGCAAAAATCAGGGAAAGGGCTTCGTCTATTGGGGTGGAATCTTTTCAAGATTTGGCGGGGAATGCCTATTTCATTTATCCGGGGAAGAATCGGTTATTACCTGTCTTGATGACGGGGTCTCATATGGATGCAGTTCCACAAGGTGGGAGATGGGACGGAACGGCAGGGGTTGTAGCAGGATTGGCTGCGATTAAACAATTGCATGACGATGGAATGCAGCCTGAGCAGGATGTGGTACTTGTTGCATTGCGCTGCGAAGAAAGTGCATGGTTTAACGTGGCGTTACTTGGCTCTCGTTTAGCCTGTGGAGATGCTCCTGCCGACATACTAGAGCGGAAGCGGAATGATACGAGCAGATCTTTGTGTGAGCATATGCGGGACCTAGGTCTCAATCCAGATCAACTTGCAAAGAAAGTGGTATCGAGAGAGCCTCTGATTTCTTTAGATCACGTTGCGGCGTTTTTGGAGACGCACATTGAGCAAGCGGGGCTTCTAGCTAGGTTGAATGCTGATATTGGAATTGTAACAGGGATACGGGGAAATACACGCTGTCCTGACATGATTACTTTTCTAGGCGAAGCGGCCCATACAGGATCTACTCTCCAGAAAGATAGGCGGGATGCGGTTCTTGGTGGGGCTGAATATGCGTTAGATCTGGAAAAAGAATTCAAAGAGATAGCAAAGGGGGGGCAAGATATTGTCTGGTCGTTTCCTGAAGCGGGCGTTGTCAATGGATCTCCGACAACAGTTGCCGCACGATATGATATTCGGCCCGAAGTGAGAAGTTTGGATCTTGGCGTATTGAACATGGCTAAGGATGCTTTTGCCTCTTGCGCAAGAAGAGTTGCTCAAGCAAGGGGATTAAGTCTGGGTGAAAATATTGAAAATATTGTGGTCAGTGCTCCGGCCATACTCGATCAGGAAATACGAGCAAGAATTCGCCAGAGTGCTCGAAAGTTTTCCGAGAATATTCATGACCTCCCCTCTGGGGCAACGCATGATGCTGTGACTTTTGCCAAGGCGGGGGTACCAACAGGCATGATCTTCATTCCTCATGGAAATGGTGGAATTAGCCACAACCCGAATGAAATAATTACGCTGCGTGCAGAGGATGATCCGTTTTCGATTACGGGAGTTTTTAATGGAGCGGTTCATGTGATGGTTGATTTTATAAAAAACTTTGCTCCCAAGCAGCCCAAAGCGGGGTTACGTGGCCGTTTCGTGGATGAGTTGAGAAATAGAGGAGCCACCCCTTTTTAACTGTTTGAACAGACACCTTGGCTGTACTGACCTTGTTTATGCTGGTATTCTCATGAGAATCGGTAATATTCCTTGGTTACCAATTCTTAATTTTCTGTAAATGAGGATTAACAAAATCCTTATTTTTTTCTGAGATACTGAATCTATGGCAAGGCGTCATTTCAAGAAGTTTTTGGCCTGTACAACGGCTATTGTTGGTTGTGCGTGCGGCCTTGTGGTTACACCTGTATGTGCGGCTCCGCAAAACGGGGTGACAACCTCCGGCTCTGCCCAGATTTCAAACCAAGGAACCACCACAACAATCACGCAATCATCCGATCGGGCGGTGATCCGCTGGGATCAGTACAATGTTGGATCACAAGAGACAGTTCTCTACCAGCAGCCGGGGGCTTCTTCTATTACTCTGAACCGCATTCAGGATATGAACCCTTCGCAAATTGATGGTCGTATTGAAGCAAACGGTCAGATTATTTTGATGAATCCGAACGGCGTTATTTTTGGAGAAAATTCTACAGTTGATGTGTCCGGTTTGATTGCGACAACAGGCAGCCTAGACGATAACAGCTTCATGGCTGGGGATACTGAGCTGAGAATAACAGGATCTGATAACCCTGACGCAGCAGTCATTAACCGTGGACGAATTACAGCCCGTGAGGCTGGGTTGGTAGGGCTTGTGGCTCCTCATGCAGAGAATAGTGGTGTGATTGAGGCACGGCTGGGACGTGTGACCTTGGCGGGAACAGATCACGTTATGTTGGATTTAGCCGGTGATGATTTGATCCATCTTGATGTAAGTGGTCAGAGTGGAGGGCTCGTTAAAAACTCCGGACAAATTACAGCGGATGGCGGAAAAATTGTTCTAACGGCGGAGCGGGCCAAGTCAACGCTAGAGAACGCGATTGTAAACACGGGACGTTTGCAAGCCAACACAGTTTCTACAAGAAATGGCCGTATCTTTTTGAGCGTGCGGGGTAAAAATTCTTCAGGGAAATCCTCTGTCGCCGTAATAGATCATACGGGGCAGGCGGTAGCGACCGGAGAGTCCGGCGGTGATATTGATTTTCTGGCGGAGACAATTCATCTGGCAGACGGATCTTTGATTGATGTGTCTGGCCGATTGGGCGGCGGGTCTGTCCATATCGGGGGAGATTATCAAGGTGGAGGAGATCTTCCTCATGCAAGGGTTGTCTTGGTTGATGGTGGGGCTGTGCTTCGTGCCAGCGCAACCGAGAATGGAGACGGCGGACAGGTTATTCTCTGGTCAGATGAAATGACCTCTTTTCGCGGATTGATTGAGTCCGAAGGCGGGGCTTTGGGAGGAGATGGTGGATTGGTTGAAGTGTCGAGCAAAAACTTGCTTGATTTTGATGGACTGGTCAGCACCATAGCTTCGGAAGGAGAGGACGGACTTCTTCTTCTTGATCCAACCAATATTGAAATTTCCGCAGCGGCGAATGCTAACGTGTCGGGAGCGACTCCTTACACACCAACAGCGGATGATGTTGTTTCAAATTTGAACGTGACGACTCTTCAAACGGCTCTGGCGGGCGGTAACGTGACTGTTCAAACGAGGGCAACGGGTTCACAGAGTGGAGATATTACGGTTTCATCTCCTATTACTTGGGCATCAACTCGAACCCTCACTCTTTCTGCACACAATGACATCATTGTTAACCAGTCTATTACAGGGCGGAGCATAACGTTCACGGCAGGAAACGATGTTCAGTTGAATGCCAACCTTATTCCCAACTCCTCTGGAAATGGAACTTTGACATTCCAGACGCTGAACAATCCTTCTGTGATTGGCGTGGCGGGGGGAGCCGGAACTCTCGACTTATCGGCTGCTGATGTGGCAAGAATTACCGGAGTTTGGGCTGGAATTTCTATTGGAAATACAGGCAACACAGGGGGGATAAATATTGGAGGGGTTGTCTCGTGGGCTTCGCCTTTGACTTTAACAACGGCAGGAAACACATCAATTACTGCTGCGCAAACGTTGGCGGCTGGCAAGGGGTTAACCATCAACACGACCTCCCTTGATTTGGGAGCAAATTTGACGGGCTCGGCTTCTGCGGACATCGTCATTCAACCGAACGACACATCTACCAGTATAGGCTTAGGGACTGGTGCGGCGGGGACGTTAAATCTTGATAATACCGAGCTGGCTTTTATTCCATCCACGTGGCGCACTTTGTACTTTGGCAAAACAACCAATACTGCGGCGATGGATATTCGGGCGCGGACATGGTTGGGAACAACTTACTTCCGCAACGGTTCTGGTGTCATGGGTATAAATGGAGCGCAGGCAGCTTCTGCGGCAAAGAACCTGACCTTCCAATCAGGCAATTTGGATATTGCTTCAACCATTACCGGAACGGCCTCAAGTACGCTTTTAATTACCCCTGATGTTGTTGCAACTACGATGGGAATTGGCTCGGGGCAGGTAGGAACATTGAATCTTACAAACGCCGAACTGGCCAACATTGCAGGGAGCTGGAACCTTCTTCAGTTTGGCAGTACCTCCATGACTGGAGCCATGAATATCGGGGCGTATTCCCCGACAAATTCATTCGCTTATTACACGCTTTCAGGACTCATGAGTATTAACGGAGCGCAAACAGCGGCAGCAGGAAAAAATCTAACTCTAACTACCAACAATTTGGCTGTTAATGCAGGGCTTACAGGGTCAACCGGAACGCTGACTATTACACCAGCGAACACAACAACAACGGTTGGTCTTGGCAACTCGGCGGTTGGAACTCTCAATCTAACCAACGCCGAACTTGCCCAAATATCCGGTGCGTGGAATAGTCTCGTTCTCGGTCGTTCGGATAGCACGGTGGCGATGGATGTGCGGGCGTATAACTGGCTTGGACATACTCAACTGCTCAATCGTGGAACGATGAGTATTAACGGAGCCCAGAATATGGCGGCAGGGAAGAACCTTTCCATTACAGCCTCGGCCTTAACTGTTGGGGGGGCTTTGACGGGAACCGGAAATCTGACTATTTCACCAGCAACAACGGCTATTACAATGGGCCTTGGGGCCGGCGCAGCAGGGACGTTGAATCTGGATGCTACAGAACTATCCCTTATCGGAAACACATGGTCAAACGTAACCCTTGGTGGAAATAGCACGGTGGCGATGGATGTACGGGCGGCGAGCTGGACAAACGATACAACCCTGACATGGAACACGGGGGCGATGACTATTGCTGGGGCACAGACCGTAGCAGCTGGAAAGAACCTGACTCTTTCTTCATCCAACTTGAATCTGAATGCAGCGGTCAGCGGGACAGGTTCTCTGTTCTTGGTTCCCTATTCGGCTTCGGGAACGATGGGATTGGGAACGGGAGCTGTAGGAACTCTCAATCTCAATGATACAGAGCTGGGACAAATTCAAGATGGATGGAGCCAGATTGTTTTCGGGCGGAATAGTGCGTCTTCTCTGTTTGCCGGAGCGGTGGATGTGCGGGCCAAAACATGGTCGGATTCTGTTGAGCTGGCCAGCAATGCCGGAACTGGAGTGACGATCAATGGAGCCCAGAATATGGGGGCGAACAACCTGACGATCAACGCCAATGCTTTGGCGGTCGGAGCCAATCTTACAGGGACGGGAGACCTAACTATCAAGCCTAGTACCGTCTCAACCACCATTGGTATTGGAAATGCTTCTGCCGGAACCCTGAATCTCACGAATGCAGAACTGGCGTTTATTCAGTCAGGTTGGAATAAAGCGACCTTTGGACGCGTGGACGGGACCGGCGCGATGGATCTGCGAGCCTACACATGGAACTTGTGGGATACTTATTTCACGACGCTTTCGGGAACAATTACTGTCAACGGAGCGCAAACTGTTACGAATAAACTTGCAAACTTTACAACGAATAATCTCAATGTTTTGGCTAACCTGACTCCGTCAGGACCGACAGCGCGACTTGAAATTATGCCCGCTGCGGTATCGGGGACGGTTGGAATCGGGGCATCCGCTGTAGGAACCTTGAATCTGACAGCGGCAGAATTGGCCTTTATTCAGGACGGGTTTTCGCAAATCACGTTTGGCCGATTGGATGGAACCGGCGCGGTGGATGTGCGGGTTAAAACATGGACCGATCCGGTGACATACCGGAGTTTGACCGGACAAATCACGGTAAACGGAGCCCAGACAATGGGGGCCAACAACCTGACTTTTGAAACAACAAATTTGAACCTAGCCGCTGCTTTGACGGGAACAGGAGATTTAACTATCAAGCCGTCCAATACCAGCACAACAGTGGGAGTTGGGACAGGATCAGTAGGGACGCTTAATTTGACAGGAGCTGAAATTGCCTTCATCACGAACGGATGGTCAAAGGTGTTCATTGGGCGGACAGATAATGCGGCAACCATGAATATTGCGGCTTCCAGTTTTGCTGATCCGGCTTACTTTTTAACGGCAGGAAACATCAGTTTGACCGGAACGCTAACATCGACACAGACAGGGGCCGGAACCAATTTAGTTTTGGTCAGTAATGGTGGAAATCTAGTCAACGCAGGTGGAAACATCAACCCGGGGGCCGGACGTTATTTGGCATACCTAACTAATCCGGCTCTTGACACTTATGGGGCGTTAACTCGTCCAACCAAAAGATATAACAAAACCTATGCGGGATACGATCCGGCGGTGGTGACTGAAACAGGTAACGTCTATCTCTATTCAGTTGCACCAACCTTGACAGTAACTCTAGATAATAAATCGAGAGATTATGGTTCCGTTAACCCCGCTTTGACCTACACGGCTTTGGGATTGATTGATG
>CAYZAR010000091.1:0-6324 GCA_964476455.1 uncultured Micavibrio sp. | reverse complement strand
GTCATCAAGTGGACCGTCCGGTAATAGACGTTGTTCATCGCCATGATTGAGGCCGAGGCACATGCCGCATTCCGAGCTTCTGGAGATAAATTAGACGAGGCTTCCGTTGCGATTGCTCGGATCACATCCTCCTGCCGCGTGGCTAAGGCACACGCCAAAAAAGTTCCCCAAAGCTGTTGCTGGGACAAAACCTCCTCTCCCATCAAATTGGAGAGGTTGAGTTTAATGTCCTTGGCATAGTCGGCAAGAGAGTCCTTTAATTGATCGATGCTCATGTTAGGCCACCTGTTTCAGATCAATATGATCGCCGCCAACCGGACGGTTACATGGGCATAGTTCATCAGTTTGCAGCGCATCCAGAATGCGGAGGGTTTCTTTGGGATTGCGCCCAACACTAAGGCTATTCACCGAGACGTGCTGAATGACATTATGTGGATCAACAATGAATGTTGCGCGGTACGCGACACCAGATTCTTCACGAATGCCAAGACCATCAACCAAAGACCCATTGGTATCCGCAAACATCCACTGATCCAAATTGTGTAAGTCTTTATGCTCACGACGCCAAGCCAGTTTGCAAAACTCATTATCTGTGCTACCGCCGAGAAGAATGCAATCGCGATCTTCGAAGTCTTTGTTCAGTTTCGCATACTCAACAATTTCGGTTGGACAAACAAAGGTAAAGTCTTTCGGATAGAAATAAAACACCTTCCATTTGTCTGGAAAACTTTCCTGCGTGATGGTTTCAAAAGCGGATTGACCGTTTTCTTCGTGTTTCATGAATTTCGGCTTCACACCGACAATCTCAAATTCAGGCATTAAGTCGCCAATTCCAAGCATGATTTTCTTTCCTTTACTAAACGGTTAAATTCCAATGAACTTCACCCAGATACTTATCCCTTTTCCCTCCAAATTCAAGGGCAAAATCCAAGCAAAAAGAGGGAGGCAACGCCCCCCCCTCTCTTGTTCATTCCATCTTATCGCGTTACTTGTGAGTCAGAACACGCCTTGGCTTAGGAGCCACAAGAACAGAGCGCGGCGAGGACGCCCCACCGATTGGCTGCAAGTTGAGAAGGGGACCATGGTAAGCAAGGTGCAAACGGCGCAGCGTTGCCAGAACCATCTGGACCGTCTGCAAACTCCAAGACAAACCACCGCAGCTGTCCGCGATGTCCCGCGCAACAGCGTCTCGACCGAACGCAGCTCTTAAAGGGAGAAACTGTTTCATCATCATATACCTCCTGTAGTTTTTATGGTTGGATTCATTGTAGCATTCACGCGCAAAAAATCAAATCCGAGTCTGGGAAAATCACCCATAACCCATTGACACAAGAAGGATATATTTTTTGAAACTGATTTTTATAATTTGCAAAAATTGCGACTCACCCACACCACTTCAACCGTGGATTTCGCGCTGCACCAACTTCATCCAATCGCCGACGTGGTGCGCTTACAGGGTTACCTTGCAGGCTTTCTATTTTCTCACCCTGCGCAGTCTTCGCAATCACTTTCATCACCGCAATAAACCGATCTAACATATCCTTGCTCTCAGTTTCCGTTGGTTCAATAAGCATCGCGCCAGAAACAACCAAGGGAAAATAAATCGTCATAGGATGCATTCCGTATTCGATCAAAGTTTTGGCAATATCAATTGTTGTGACTCCTGAATCTTTTTGTTTTTTGTCCGTCAACAAACATTCGTGCATACAAGGCCGATCCGCAAACGGCGCGTGAAAGTCATCCTTCAGATTCGCTAAAATATAATTTGCAGACAAGACAGCATCGCGAGAGACTTGACGAAGGCCATCCTTTCCATGCGAGAGCATATACGCCAAAGCCCGAATATGCATCCCGAACTGTCCATGAAATCCTTTGATTCTGCCACAACTAGAGGGGCGGTCTTCCAGTGTTTCAAGGTGAAGCACTCTCTCTTTCTCTACAACACGAGGAACAGGGAGATATGGCTCTAGTTCCTTTGTCACGCAAATAGGACCAGAGCCAGGCCCTCCCCCGCCATGCGGAGTCGAAAAGGTTTTGTGCAAATTGATATGCATGACGTCAACCCCGAAATCAGCCGGACGCACAGACCCCACCAAGGCATTAAAATTCGCCCCGTCACAATAAAAATAGCCCCCTGCTTTATGAAGAAGCTCCGCAATCTGAACAATATCTTTCTCAAAGAGTCCGCAAGTATTAGGGTTAGTAACCATCATCCCCGCCACATCCTGACCATCACCCAGCACAGACCGAAAAGTTTCTACATCCACACAACCCGTATCTTTGGTGGGAATAACCCGAATAGTATAACCGCACATCGCCGCTGTCGCTGGATTGGTTCCATGAGCCGAATCGGGACACAGAATAACTGTGCGGTGGCCCCGTCCATTTGCTTCATGTGCACGGCGAATGGTCATGAGCCCCGCGAGCTCCCCATGCGCCCCTGCAGCAGGAGACAGACAAACCCCTCGCAAACCCGTCAATTCCCCAAGCCAATTTTGCAGATCAAACATCAACCGCAAAGCCCCCTGCACGGTTGACTCGTCTTGCAAAGGATGGATCCCAGAAAACCCTGAAAGCCTCGCCAATTTCTCGTTCAAGCGGGGATTGTGTTTCATCGTACAAGACCCTAGAGGAAAAAAGCCGTGGTCTATCGAAAAATTCTTGGTTGAAAGCCGAACGAAGTGCCGCAGGACTTGAGGTTCCTTCAAAAGAGGAAGGCCAATTTCTTTTCGCCGCCCTCTTCCCGTTCGGAGAGGCCTCCCTGAAAGGGTCGGCAAATCCACACCACTTTCATCCGCCTGCTCCAGTTCCCACAGAAGAGGCTCCTCGTACTGCAAAGCCCGTGAAGCTCCAATCAAATCTTTTGTCATTCCCGAATCTCCAACTTGCGAGCGCGCGCTTCGTTATCCTAACGGATTTTAAGCAGAAGTCATGGGAAGAATTAGTTGGGAAACAGCATAAGGCCGTTTACACAATTCCAAGCATCACAACTGGCAGGACGCGCATGAAGAAGCTCTCCTCCTTGGCGAATTGAATGAATAACAACAGTCCTGCTCCCAGATTCCCAATGATGCCTATAAATTTTACCAGAGGGGATAAGTTTGGCCACGTCTTCCGTCAAACTTGGATATTGGTGAAGAATCGCCCGACGAGGCTCACTTTCTTGCCCATCAAGACCGAAGAAATAGCCAGAACCTTGCATCTCTTGTAAGGCATACTGAATACTCTCTGAAAACGAAGTTGTATCAATATTCTTCAAGGCTTCGCGTACATCATCCATGCGGGCGTATAAAGTGGGAGCTTGCCGTTCGTTGAAAAGTGGCTTGAACAAGACATTTGCGCACACCTGCCCGTTCGAAAGGGCGATACGAGAATCCCAATGGAAGAAATCTTGAACAAGAGTCCCATTGTCTACCCTTCCCGAAAGCCGTAAATCAGGGGCTGCGTTAACAAATGCATTCTGAATGACCAAGACACCGTGCTGGTCTGCCAACTGACATATTTCAGCATTTGTATGCCCTTCGTGGCCTACACCAAAAGTCTTTGCGAGATCTGTTGGTTGCGTCAACTGGATACGTAAACCAAACTCTTTGGAAAGAGCGGACACATCCTTGACTGCACAACCAAAAACATTAACAAGAGTAGAATGCAACATTTTTGTAGCTTATGGAAACTTTTTTGAAAAAGCAAGAAAATATTGCCTCTCCCTTTTCCAACTAGGCATGCCAACGATCCCGAAACCACGAAGTCAAATAGATATATTTCTTCCCAAGCAATTCGCCCAATTTGTATCTGGCACGGCGAAGGGGAAAGAGGGTGCGATCTAGTCCTTGCAATTGAACCGACTTGTCAAAGCGGTCATCCCCAATGGTTGAGGCTTCCTGTTGATCTGGGTAAAGAGGGGCAGGATAAACTACCAAGGTTTCAAGCCCCGTTTCCCACGTCCGCCCTTGAAGAGTATCAATCGGAAGCCAATTTTTCTGCATATGTTTTAACATCACCTGCGCGGCGTCTCGCTTTATCATATAGCCATGAGCCCCGCCGGGGGCCGTCGGGAGCCGCGCCATCCAATACCGCCCAATAAGAGGGGCTATTTTACGACAGCCTCTTGCGTATATTTTGGCACTACCAAGAAAGCGAATGGCATCCCAAGGAACAGATGAACGAGGCAAAGACACAAAAACCTCTTTGGCATCTGGTTCGAAAATCACATCATCTTCCAAAATAATCGCAACCGGAATATTTTCCCGTACCATTTTTTCGTAGATTGCGCGGTGAGACAACAAACATCCTATCTCCCCAAGAGTTAAATCTCTTCCGAAAAACTGACGGCGTTTTTTGCTGTCGTACAACGCCATTTGGTCAGAGGACAGATTCCGTCCATTAACCGCTTCAAAAAACTCTAGATCAAGCCCCATCTCGGCCGCACGTTTTAGCATGGCCTGTCGTCGCCCCTCGTCCTTCGCCATATTAATGACAAAAATCCTAGGCACCCTCAAAGGGCTATTTGCGCGCTGCACCGTCTAACGCCCGTATGTCACAGTGATTGAAGCTTCTGCCAGTTTTAGCGTCCGTAGATTAAACGCCACCATCGCCCCTGAGCTTTCCTTTTCAACAGACACTTTGTCCTTGAGGGCATAAACTGTAAAAACATAGCGATGGGGAGAATCCCCCACAGGAGGACACGCTCCCCCATACCCTGATTGGCCAAAATCTGTTCGTGTCTGCAGAGCTTCTGGAGGAAGTTTTCCGGCCAAGCTCCCCGCCCCTGCCTCCAAAGACGTAACAGCAGCCGGAATGTTCACCACCAACCAATGCCACCAACCACTTCCAGTTGGAGCATCTGGATCAAAAGCGGTCACTGCAAAATATTTTGTACCTTCGGGAACCCCGCTCCATGAGAGATCAGGAGAAATATTCCCGCCACTGCATCCAAATCCCTTATAAACTTGGGCAACCCCCATCACACCCCCCTCTGTCAAGGCTTTACTCTCAAGCTTGAAACTACCCGCCTCCTGAGCTGGAACCGCCATCAAAGCCACAGCTCCTAAAATAGAAAGAAAAGAGAGCATCACAAAACCTCCGGCCTAGGTACTGATTAAAGAATGCGAAAACGGAATCACTTCGACATAGTCGCCTTTTTTGAGGTTTTTATTTTCTTTTACCACCAGCAGGCAATCAGCTTTGGCCAGCTCGGTTAGCAAAAACCCGTCCTGAGCCGACATGGGAATCACCTGGTATGTTCCTGAAGAATCAATGCTCAAAGATGCGTGCAAATAAGCAACCCCTGTATCATACTCATCAAGGCTGCGCCCCAAAATAGCGTATTGCTTGGGAGATTCTCGTACACCCACCATCTTGTTAATGATTGGACGCACAAACATCGAAAAATAAATGCTGGAAGAAGTTGGATTCCCAGGTAAGGAACATATCGGAACCCCATTATAATGGCTGAAAAACATCAAGTCGTTCCGCTTTAGCTGAATCCGCAATGTTTTAATGTCATCGGTAATTCCTTCCAAAGCCTTGCGCATGAGGTTGCCTGCTCCCGCCGAGGTTCCCCCCGTTGTAATCAACAAATCACATCCTGCAGAATCACGAATCTTTCCTCTCACCATGTCCAAAGAATCGTTAGCAATCCCGAGAATGACAGGCTCCCCACCTGAAGCCACCACGTTCGCCGGAATCGTATAAAGAGAAGAAGCCGTAATATTATTCTGATCGGTTGCCTCGCCAGGCATAGCCAACTCGTTGCCCACAGCGAGTATCGCCACCCGCGGCCGTCGCACAACAGGGAGCCAGAGCAAATGCATCGTTGAAGCAAGCCCCACCAACCGAGAGTTCATAACCGTCCCGGGCTGAAACGATTCGGTTTCTGGAGAAAAATCCATCCCTGCTGGACAAATATTCTCCCCGTAAACCGGATGCGCATTCAACGTGATGGAATCTTCTTGCTCAATAACCTTGGCAATTTCCACCAAGGAATCCGCACCATTCGCAACCCGCCCCCCTGCAGATGTCCGAATCGCATTGCCTTTATGAAGAGTACCCCGAAAAGGATGAGTCGAGTTCGATTCCCCTTGAATAAAAAGCGTTGTCGGGATTCGGTCTACATCCTCGCTGCGAACCGCAAACCCGTCAATCGTTGCCACATTCGTTGCCGGAAGAGACACTCTCGCCCGCACAGGCTCCGCCAAAACGCGACCAAGTGCGTTTGCCGAAGTCACAAACTCTTTGGGCAAGGTTGAAATCGACTCAATAATTTTAAGAAAATCGTCCATGGTGGTCTCTATAAGAGGAGGAGAAGATGACTGGAATCTATAC
>CAYZAR010000090.1:0-6373 GCA_964476455.1 uncultured Micavibrio sp. | reverse complement strand
GTCAGAACGTTGCTAAATTTGGCAAGGAGGATGAAGCTCCACCGATTAAGAAGAAGGCTGCTTCGGCACAGCATATCAACGCGCTGAAACTGATGGCGGCCAAAAGCAAAACCAAGCTGAAATAGTAAACTATCATGCTAGATCCTGCGGAAAGATTGAATTTTCTGAAACACGCTGGTTGGACGGGGGCTCTTGAGACCCGTGTGGGGGAAGATTGGTCACAGCGTAAAATTTTCCGTGTTGAAAAAAATGGCCGCAGTGCGATTGTTATGCACTCTCTGCCTGACGATCACCCACAAGCAACGGCGGGGCACAAGCTGCGTGACTTTGTCCGTATTTCTTCCTATCTTTTCTCTATTGGTTTGTCTGCGCCTCAGGTTTATGCGCAGGACGTGGCGCATGGTCTACTTCTTGTCGAAGATTTTGGATCCATCTCTTTGCAAGACCGCATTCAAGATATGCCAAGTTCACAGGGAGATGATTACCTGCGAGCCACCAATGTTCTGGCCCATATTTATGCGCGAAGTCAGCATATCTCAATTGATTTGCCTGATTACTATGCAGGGCATATCCACACGGGACGGCGGCGGGTGGTCGATTGGTATATTCCTGCTACCAAGCGAGTTAAAAATCCTGATGGGCTGAGCGAGGAATATCTCGAAGTTTGGAAAAAAATTGAAAAGTCCTTACCCATCGTTCCTCGTCGGTTTCTTCACGCTGATTTTCATCCTGCAAACTTGATGTGGCTTGCCGAACGGGAGAAAGACAAGCAAATTGGGCTGGTTGATTTCCAAGGGGCTGTGGTTGGCCCCGCGCCGTATGATCTCGTGAACCTTCTCGATGATGCGCGGCGCATTGTTCCAGATGATATTAGAGCCATGTGTCTGGGAAAATTTATCGAACATTTAATGTCTGCCGAAAAAGAAGCTTTTCTGGCTTGGTATCCCATTCTGGCTTGTCAGTTTCATTGCCGCGTGATTGGGCAGGCGATTAAACTTGCGGTTCATAGCGGAAAGACCCGTTTGCTGGATCTCGTCCCTATTCTTTCTCATCATTTGCAGCATGACTTGAAGCACCCACTATTGGCCCCGCTGGCCCAGTGGTTTGCAGCGCAAAAGATTGATTTCAGAGAAACGGCGACAATTGATTTGTCTGGCCTAGCTCCCTTAATTCGGGAGGATGCTTTTTAAGGGGACTTGCCTTTTTTGACAGACTTTTCTAGGCTGTAGTGTGTCTTTCAACAAAAGGATTGTCTATGTCTCTTCTTTCTTCTCGGCTGAGCCGGATTAAACCATCTCCAACCATTGCTGTGACCACGAAAGCCAATGAGCTAAAGGCGGCCGGAAAGGACGTGATTGGGCTGGGAGCTGGAGAGCCAGATTTTAATACGCCGGATTTTGTGATTGAAGCGGCCTATGTGGCCATGAAACGGGGTGAAACCAAATATACTGCCGTGGATGGAACTCCTGCCTTGAAAGATGCTATTGCTGCCAAGTTCAAACGGGACAATGGTTTAACCTATGACCGGAGCCAGATCACCGTTGGCGCGGGCGGAAAACAAGTTCTTTATAATGCGTTGATGGCCACAGTGGGGGTAGGAGATGAGGTGATTATTCCTGCGCCCTATTGGGTTTCTTATCCTGATATGACCTTGCTGGCTGAAGGGACCCCCGTTTTTGTGAAATGTGCTGAAGAAAATGGATTTAAGTTAAAAGCGGCCGATCTTGAGGCTGCTATCACTCCAAAAACAAAATGGGTTATTTTGAATTCACCCAGCAACCCGACGGGTGCGGCCTATTCCTATGATGAGATGAAAGCTTTGACAAATGTTTTGCTCCGCCACCCCCATGTTTGGGTGATGTCGGACGATATTTATGAGCATCTGGTTTATGATGGATTCAAGTTTTGTACCCCAGCTCAGGTTGAACCAAAATTATACGACAGGACGCTGACCTGTAATGGGGCCTCAAAGGCGTATGCTATGACTGGTTGGCGAATTGGGTATGCAGCTGGACCCAAAGAGCTTATTAAGGCGATGGGAAATATCCAAAGTCATAGCACCTCTAATCCGTGCTCGGTTTCCCAAGCTGCTGCTTTGGCGGCCCTGAACGGAGATCAATCTTTCCTGAGAGGATGGTGCGAAACCTATAAGGCGCGGCGTGATATGGTTGTCGAAATGCTCAACAAAGCTGACGGACTTCGCTGTGCAAAACCCGAAGGAGCGTTCTATGTATATGCAAGCTGCGAAGGCTGTATTGGCAAAGTTACTCCTGATGGAAAAGTCATCGCAACAGATGGAGATTTTGTCACTTATCTTCTCGAGACTGTTGGAGTGGCCGCAGTACAAGGTGAGGCTTTTGGACTTTCGCCTTACTTCCGCATATCCTATGCTACATCAACGGAGGCTTTGACGAAGGCATGTGAGCGCATTCAAACAGCTTGCGCGGGTCTAACCGGAGTGGCGACAAAGGTTGCCTGATTCTTCAGGGAAGGATGATGGTGGGGCAGGGGGGCATTTCGGATGATCTCGGCAAGGCAGTCTAACTTTTGTTGATGTTCGGGGTTGTTTGCAATCAACTGTTCGGTGAGGCTCATTCTTTTTTGTATGACCCTAGCGTATCCAGTGAAGGCATCGGGAAAGGGGGATATCTTTCCTTCTGCGAAGGGTTGGTCAAGCCGCAGGCTGAGATCAAAAACGTTGTCTTTCCCAAATAGTTTTGTGGCGTGTTCAACCATATCCATGTGAACGAGGGCTCGTAAAGCTTCGGGGAAATGCCGCTTCATTCCTAATATTCCAAGACGTTCCATTGGCCTAAGGGTAACATTTTCGTAGTTATTGCCAAAGATGACGCATACAAGACGGCGGCTTCTGAGATGGGTTTTGTAAAAATCTGACAGTTCAACCAGATTGGAAGCATGGGTTTCAAGAAAGGCCATATCAATATATCGCTTTCCGGTTCCTTCAATGGCATGGTCTCCGAATTTGAGGGGATAGGCTGAGGAAGCCAGAGCTGCATCCGAGAATTGGACGGCTTCATTGAGATTGGGAAGGGTGGACCTAGCAGGAAGAAAATGCCTCTCTGGAATATACTGGAAATATTCGCGGCTGAGGGTAGGCGAAATAGAACAAGAACTGATACACACGGGCAAAAGAGAGTCGCAAAGACGGGCTCTCCCAATGGTTTCTTCCAATTTTTCTTTGGCATTGTCGCGGCGGCGGGATAGATAAAAATAGATGTTGTCCCGAAACATTTGAGGGAGATCAGAGGCAGTGAGGGCTGGTTTTGTGGGATCGTTCAAGGATGGAGCAGCCAGTCCCGCTACGACAAAGGCTCCGGCTGAGTCCCCTATCAGGTAGGGCCTGTATTCGTGCAGAGAACGTCCCACACGTTTCTCAAGGCTGAACAGGTTATGGATAGAGGTATATATTTCGCCCGCGCCACCCCGCAGAATGAAGATAAAATCTGTTCTTTGGCGAGGGGTGAGGGCATCGCGAACCTTACTAAATGTTTCTGAAATTCCCATGACGGCCCGTTTTCTGTCTTTTCCTATTTACAGATTTATTAAGTCTTACGAAAAACATCAAGAAAAAAGCAGAAATTAGGTTGTTGGTGGACGGGAAAATCCTAATCCCCGCGAAATCCGGCTCCTTAAGCTTGATCGAGGTGAGCGGGTCCCTTGACCTGATTGGCGGGCATCGCGGTTATTTACCAGAAGATGGCAAATGGTTTCAAAGTTTTTGCGGTTCTCTTCCAGAGTCATTTCAAAGAAGTTTTTGAGCTTGCGGAGGTTTTCCGGACTGGCATCATCAATCTGGCCACTTGGGTAATCTTCTGCAAAGGGACCCGTAATCAGGGATTTGTTGAACATATACAGGTTATCGCCCATGTCTCTGGTAAAGGAGTTTAGCAGAGCGGTTTCCGAAGCGTAAAAGAAGATATTAATGAGCGGCATATCATTACTAGGGTCCACAACTCCCAATGAGCCATAGCGGTTCCAGTCTTCTTTGGGGATGGAGCGATTGTAATATCCGGTTCCAAGCACAATCATCACAAGGTCGCGGTCTGCCGGAATATGTTCCCGCAATGCTCCCATATAGCTGATACAGGGGTTGTCAAAAATACTCCCATCTATACCGGAAATTTCCAGTTCAGGCGCGCCTGTTTCTGGAGTCATTTTGAAGGTATGGCACGGGAAATATGTCGGGGCGGCGGTGCTTGCCATCACGGCATCAAATAAGCCAACAGTTTGCGGAGGCGACGTTTTCTGAGCCCCTTCGAACTTGATGTTTTTGAGCCAGAGAGCGTGTCCCCCTTCATTCAAAAACGTATTGGTTTTGTGGATATAGTCGTTCCTAGATATACCGTTTGAACGAAGCCCGCGCCCGTCAATGCTGTAAACTGGAATAATCAAGCTGTTCAGACTGTCGCTCAGTTGACTGCGGCCAAACAAGGCCCGCAAGGAACGCCCAAGATTGGCGTGTTCATAGTGACCATGACGCAGCAATTGATCGAGTTGCCCGAATTTCATGGTTCGGTTGTTAAAGTCATGAATCATACTGCGAAAGGCGCGGAAGGAGTCTTGAGGAAAAATCTGGATTCCTTCGCGCTCATAAAAGCGGACCATGTGGCGGGCTTTATATTTAGGTAGGCCAGCTTCATAGGGATGGGGAACGTTCAGAGAGGCATTCAAAATTGATCCCGTCGAAGGCCCCATAAAAATATCAACCATCTCGGCCATGTGGAGTCCGGTTGTCTCCTCGATCCTTTGCATGAAATGGGCGGGGATCAGCCCACGCATTCCACCTCCGTAATTAAACAGAGCAATGACAGGTTTTTTGCGGGAGGAAGGAGAGTCAGACATAAGAAACATCCATATTGGTCGCCATATTAGCTGAAAAGTCAGGCAGGCACAGCACAAAAAAAACCGGGCAAAAGCCCGGTAGAGTTGAACAGGGAGGTTTCACGTCTAGATAGACGCGAAGGAACTTGAAGCAAGTTCCAGAAGCGATATAGGGTGATTCGAGGTCCAAAAACAAGTGTTTTTTTTCAAAAGGGAGGCCTGATCTTTTTGCGAGGCTTAAAAATCTGTCGTCTTGATCTGGTCCAGAACGAAATCGCGGAAGATCGAGATACGTTTTGAATGTCGCCTTTCCTCCGGGTACACGAAGTACATATCAACGCTGTCAGGCTCTATGTTGGGAAGAATTGGCTCAATCTCAGGGGAATTCTGGACCATAAAAAGGGGGAGAACGCCAACGCCTGCCCCGTTGCGGATGGCTTGGTGAATTGTTGAAACAGAGTTCATAAGCAAGAGATTGGGGCTTTTGGTCCGGTTAATATGGGCCTTGGTGAAAAGCCAGTTTGGATTTTGGTAGGGTACTAAAATATTATTGGGGTAGCCAATCAGGGTATGGTCTTTCAACTGCCCCAGACTTGTCGGGGTTCCGTGTTCGGCCAGATAAGACTTGCTCGCGCATACAACAAAGCGAAGTGTTGCCAAACGCCGATGAATCAAGTCCGGTTGGTCTGGCTTATAAAGCCGGATGGCGGCGTCGGCCTCCCTCATTCCCAGATTGAAAATTCGGTCATCCAGCAGAATTGACATTTGAATATCGGGGTACTGTGTTCTAAAGGCTGGAAGGCGAGAAGCCAGCCAATGTGTACCAACGAATTCAGCAAGGGTCAAAGTGAGTTCTCCTTCGGACTGGTTTTTTGTGTCGCTCAACTGGCCCTCAATCATGACCATTTTGCTGAAAATTTCAGTCGAAGCCTTGTGCAACATTTCACCTTGTTCGGTGAGGATAAGGCCACGCGCATGACGGTGAAAAAGAGGAATGCCTAAACCTTCTTCAAAGGAACTGATATGACGGGAAACTGCAGATTGAGACAGGCCCAAGGACTCGCCCGCATGGGTAAAGCTTCCTGCTTCGGCAACCATGTGAAAAATGCGTAGTTTGTCCCAATCCATTGTCATGTGTTTTTGCCTAGTCGTGCTGGGCCAAGAAACGATCGGCTTCAAGCGCGGCCATGCAGCCCATGCCTGCTGCTGTGACGGCTTGGCGGTAAACTTTGTCCTTCACATCTCCGGCAGCAAAGACACCAGCCACAGATGTGGCTGTTGAATCCGGCGCGGTCAAAATGTAACCGCTTTCATCCATTTTGATTTGGCCCTTGAATAGGTCCGTTGCTGGGTCGTGGCCAATGGCTACAAAAACACCATCTACAGCAAGATCGGATAGGATTCCTGATTTGAGATTTTTAAGCTTGAGTCCGGTTACGCCAATGGGTCCTGTCGTGCTGCCGGGGAGGTTTCCTACAATTTCTTCAATACTACTATCCCAGATGACGTTGATTTTTGGGTTGGCAAACAG
>CAYZAR010000089.1:0-6413 GCA_964476455.1 uncultured Micavibrio sp. | reverse complement strand
GTACTAGGGATTCCTGACTCTCTTGTGTCCTCTTTAATAGACTTGGTGTATGCTTGCAGACTGTCCAGATAGCGTTGTTTGCGGACGGGGAGTTCTTTTATGGAGGTTTGTCTAAAGTCCTCCAGTTCCGCAGTGGCTTTTTCTTCGGCAGCAGAAAGAAGCTCTTGGACTTGCGGTCCGTCTGGATCATCGGCATCGGTCCAAATGAAGGGCTTGGATTCTGGATTGGTCAATTTTCCGCTAGCGTCCACAGCAACCTGAATGGCTTGTCCGTTGATCTGTCTTTCTTCGAAAAGGAATCCTGGCACTTTCTTCTCGGCGAGCCCTCGAATCCCAGCTATGTAGTTTTGATAATCTTTGTTTTCTTGGAACTTTTCCCTACTCCAGTCAATCGCATAGTCGATAACCGCACTGACGGGGCCAAGAGCTTTATCAATGGCGCGAAGGACCCCACCCCGTACGGCACTCCCGAATTTGTTGCTCAAGACTCCCGTTAAACCAGTCCCCTCCGACAGACCTTCCGTTACCAAACTACCGATGTCACGGATAACTTCTTGGTTAGGGGATGGTTTGTTAAAGCTGTGGCCGCCCATTTATTCTCCTAGATATACAATGACAATTGAAAAATTTTATTACGAAAAATATAATATTTCGTAAAAAAGCCGAAGGCTTGCAGTTTTGAGCGGTTTGTGACATATCGTACCAAAAATGTACGAATTAGGAAGGCTATGATTCGACTCTCTAAACTTAGCGATTATGCCATTGTGGTTTTAAGTCTGTTGGCTGCGGCTCACGGAAAAGTTCATACCGCATCAAACCTTGCTGAGCGGACGGGGATACCCGAGCCAACCGTTGCCAAGGTTCTGAAGCTGCTCTCTCGTCAGGGCGTGATTGTCTCGATTCGTGGTGTGAATGGTGGGTATAAAATGGAGCGTCCTCCGGCGGATGTCACGGTTACCGAGTTGATTGTTGCCCTAGAGGGGCCTATCTCTGTCACTGATTGCGCCACGAACGAAGTTTATGAGTGCGGCATTCAAGAGCTGTGCCCTCTGAAAGGGAGGTGGCAAAAAGTAAACCAAGTGATTAAATCTGCTCTTGATACCCTCTCATTAGCCGATATGTTGGTCTTCGTACCATCACGTCAGAAAGGACGGATCTAAAGACTATGGCTGAACCATCAGACATTGCTCGTCATGTTGAAAATATGGCTCGATACGAAGCTGGATTTGTCACCGATATTGAATCGGACAAGGCCCCTAAAGGGCTGAGTGAAGAGATTGTTCGTTTCATTTCGGCTAAGAAGAAAGAGCCGGATTGGCTATTGGCCGCGAGGCTCAAAGCCTTCGATCATTGGAAAAAAATGCCTGAACCCACATGGGCCAAGCCACGGTTTCCCTTGTTTGATTATCAAGATGCCTATTATTACTCCGCTCCAAAACCTAAGCTGAACTCGCTTGATGAGGCCGACCCAAAATTGTTGGAAACCTTTGAAAAGCTTGGGGTTCCGATGCAGGAGCGGGCTGCTCTTGCTGGCGTTGCGGTTGATGTTGTCTTTGACTCCGTTTCCGTGGCCACAACCTTCAAGGAGACTTTGAAAGAGGCTGGCGTTATTTTCTGTTCAATTTCGGAAGCTGTGCGCGAACACCCAGACCTTGTTCAAAAATATATGGGATCGGTGGTCCCCTTTCACGATAACAAACACGCTTGCCTCAATGCGGCGGTGTTTACCGATGGGTCATTTGTTTATGTCCCTCCCGGGGTTCGTTGCCCAATGGAGCTTTCGACTTACTTTCGGATCAATGAACTGAAAACCGGTCAGTTCGAGCGGACTTTAATTATCGCTGACAAAGGGGCTTATGTTTCTTATCTGGAAGGTTGCACCGCCCCCATGCGCGATGAGAATCAACTTCATGCTGCTGTGGTTGAGCTGATCGCTCACGAAGACGCCGAGATTAAATATTCTACGGTACAAAACTGGTATCCCGGGGACGAAAACGGGCGGGGGGGTATCTATAACTTCGTCACCAAACGGGGCTTGTGCGAGGGCCGCAATGCCAAAATATCGTGGACTCAGGTAGAAACTGGTTCGGCGATTACTTGGAAGTATCCGTCTTGCGTTCTGCGCGGCGAGAACTCGGTTGGCGAGTTTTATTCGGTGGCGATTACCAATAACCACCAGCAGGCGGACACGGGAACCAAGATGATCCATATGGGGAAAAACACGCGGTCACGGGTGATTGCCAAAACAATTTCTGCCGGAAAATCGGATTCAACGTATCGAGGTTTAGTCAAGGTTCTGGCTGGTGCAGAAGGTGCTCGCAATCATACCCAGTGCGACTCCCTTCTGATTGGCAATCAATGCGGGGCGCATACCATTCCCTATATTGAGAGCAAAAATCCTCTGGCGCGCCTCGAACACGAAGCGACAACCAGCAAAATTTCAGAGGACCAGCTCTTTTACTGCCAGCAGCGCGGACTCTCGAACGAAGAGGCTGTCGCTTTGATTGTAAATGGATTTTGCCGCGAGGTCATGCAAAATCTCCCAATGGAATTTGCCGTTGAGGCTCAGAAACTCGTGGCAATTTCTCTGGAAGGAAGTGTTGGCTAGGGGCCTCTTTGGGTTGATTAAGTAGAAAGAAATACAAATGCTTCAAATTAAAGATCTTGCCGCTGAAATTGATGGCAAACAAATTCTCAAAGGATTGAACCTGACCATCGGAGCGGGCGAAGTCCACGCGATTATGGGGCCGAACGGGGCTGGGAAATCCACGCTCTCTTATATTCTGGCGGGAAAACCCGGGTACACCGTAACGAGCGGGGACATCTTGCTTGAAGGAAAAAGCATTCTGAACCTGACACCGGAAGCACGCGCAGCAGCGGGGGTTTTCCTCGCCTTCCAGTATCCGGTTGAAATTCCAGGGGTGCAGATAACCAATTTCATGAAAACGTCCTTGGATGCTTTGCGTAAGCAGCGCGGGGAAGGGGAGATGGATGCCCTCGCCTTTCTGAAACTCCTCAAATCCAAACAGGCCGCTTTGGGCATATCTGATGAGATGATTAAGCGTCCCGTCAATGTCGGATTCTCCGGTGGCGAGAAGAAACGCAACGAAGTTCTCCAAATGATGATGCTTGAACCAAAACTGGCTGTATTGGATGAAACCGATTCTGGTCTTGATATTGACGCGCTGAAAATTGTGGCTGAGGGAATAAATGCGCTGCGCTCTCCCCGTCGGTCTTTTCTTATTATCACTCATTACCAACGTCTTCTCGATTATATCGTGCCGGACCATGTCCATGTCTTGTCTGGTGGGAAAATTGTCAAATCAGGCGGAGCAGATCTCGCTGTGCGGCTTGAATCATCTGGCTATATAAACATCGGAGGGGCGGCATGAGCAGCGGAGGGAATCCCCTTCTGTCGTTTCGTGGGGCGGGAGCCTTGGCTTTGCCTGACCCCAAAGCTGAGCGTTGGAAATACTCAAATCTGCGGGCAGCTCTCCTTATGCAGCATCCAGAGGTGCTGGGACCCGATTGGGAAACTTCGGGGGCTTTCGATTTTCTCGAATCTGTTGATCCAACTCAGAAGAAAATCTCTGGAACCGGAGAACTTTGGGACCTCAACAATCGCTACGCGCCAAAGATTGTTCGTTTGTTTGTTCCTCGTCACCGCGAAGCGGCCCGTCCTGTTTTCTTGTCTTTGCGCGGGGCAGGGCGTTATGTTATTCCGTGGAGGATTGATATTGAAGGGCGAGATGGCAGCGACATTACTATTATTGAAACGCATACCGGAGAGGACTCTTATTGGAAAAATGGAGCTATTACCATTCGGTTGGCGCGAGAAGCAAAGCTGACCCATTACCGTATTCTCGAAGATGACCCTTTTTCTGTTTCAACGCATGCAATTCACGTCGAGTTAGAGCAGGGGGCGAAGTACAAAATGGTAAGCCTTATGACCGGAGGGGGATTTACACGTCAGGAGTTTGATGTGTCTCTTCTGGGGCGGGATGCGAGTGTGGATCTCTCTGGATTGACCTTGCTACGCGGAAAGCAGTTGGGAGACACAACCATTCGGGTTGACCATGTGGCTCCCCATTGCCATTCTAATCAATTTTTCAAAACAGCACTCGAAGGAATGTCTCACGGCGTGTATCAAGGTAAAATCCACGTTTGCAAAGAGGCACAAAAAACCGATGGGTATCAGCTTTCCAACCATCTGATTTTGTCGCCCCTAGCAGAAATGAGCGTGAAACCTGAGCTAGAGATTTATGCGGATGATGTCAAATGTTCCCACGGAACAACGACAGGGCCTCTTGATGAAACCCCCATGTTTTACCTGCGCTCGCGGGGGCTTGGGGAAGAGGCTGCCCGCCGGATGTTGATGGAATCTTTTCTGGGCGAAGTGCTCGATAAAGTCACAACACGCGAAGCGCGGGAAAAAATGCAGGAAAGGGTTTCGGCGTGGTTGACTTAGGTCATAATCCGTGGCGAAAAGACTTTCCAGCCTTGAGACAGACCATGCACGGGAAGCCTTTGGTTTATCTTGATAGCGGGGCGAGTGCTCAAAAACCATTTTCTGTCCTTGAGGCAGTTCGCGCTGCGTATGAATCAAAATATGCCAATATTCACAGAGGGTTATACGAGTTTTCTCAAGTAAAAACTGAAGAGTTTGAGGCTGTCCGCAGTAAGGTGGCGCGTTTCATTGGGGCCTCGTCCCCTCGCGAAGTTGTCTTTACCCGCAACAGCACAGAAGCCATCAATCTGGTGGCCCAAAGCTGGGGGCGGAATTTCCTGAAAACAGGAGATGAGATTATCCTGAGCGTGATGGAGCATCATGCTAATCTGGTTCCGTGGTTTCTGTTGCGCGACCAAATCGGGGTTGTGCTGAAATTTATCCCTGTTCTGGAAGACGGAACACTGGATATGAATTTCTTTCAGAAGGCCTTGTCCTCTCGGACGCGGATGGTTTCTTTGGTCCATGTCTCTAATGTTTTGGGAACAATCAATAATTCATTCGAAATCAGCAAGATAGTAAAAGAATTTAATCCAGAAATTAAAGTGCTTTTTGATGGCTCCCAAGCCGTGGTGCATGGCTGTGTGAATGTTCAAGATTTTGCCCCTGATTTTTATGTTTTTACGGGGCATAAGCTATATGGCCCCACAGGCGTTGGAGTTTTGTACGGAAAATATGATGTTCTTGCGTCTATGCCGCCTTATCAAGGTGGGGGCGACATGATTGAAAAAGTGACGTTGGAGGGAGCGGTTTACGCTGAACCGCCTTCACGTTTTGAGGCAGGGACGCCAGCTATTGCTGAAGTGATTGGACTTGGAGCGGCTGTGGACTATCTTATGTCTGTAGGGATGGATAAAGTTGGGGCATGGGAAGAAAACCTCCATCTTTACGCACGGGAAGAGTTAATGGAGATTGAGGGGCTGAAGATATATGGCCATCAACCCGAAAAAGCGGCAATTATTAGTTTTACGCTGGAAGGGTGTCCTGCGAGTGACGTGGCGATGATTTTAGACCAGATGGGGATTGCTGTTCGGACAGGGCATCACTGCTGTATGCCTCTTATGCGGCATCTGGGGGTTGACGGGACAGTGCGGGCCTCAATGGGAATGTATTCTGATCACAGCGATATTGACAGTTTAGTTTTTGGATTAGAAAAAGCGTGCAACATATTGAGGTAGAAAAATAAATGCATCACGTTGCAGACGAACAAATGGTGCGCAATGCCTTCGGCGAAGATTACGATGAACTTGCCGAACCTCCCCATATTACGGGATCAAAGGATCACCCTTTGTGGGGTGCTATCCTTGCCTCCTTGCGCGAAGTTTATGATCCGGAAATTCCGGTCAATATTTATGAACTGGGTTTGATCTACAAAATTGAAATCATGGATCAACCAGACAACACCAGTGATGTGGATGTTAAGATGACCTTGACTTCTCCCGGGTGTCCCGTGGCGCAGGAAATGCCCGGGATGGTGCAAGCCGCAATTTTCCCTTTGACGGGGGTCGGCAATGTGGATGTCGAAATTATTTGGGATCCGGCTTGGGACCCCTCCTTCATGGCGGAAACAGCCAAGCTGCAACTCAATATGTTTACATAGGGTCTGAAAATATGTTTGAGCTGACAACCAAAGAAATTACAGTGACTCCTGCCGCCCTTGCTTATCTGACAAAGATACTGAACGGGGCGGCTGGGCTGCGCCTGAGTATCCTTGGGGGCAAAGGCTGTGGCGGAAACGAATATGATTTGCGGCCTGTCCAAGAGGATGAAATCGCCACGGATGATGCGAGTCTTTCTCTTGGCGAAGGGGTGAAGATTTTTATTCCGCAAAAAGATGTGCTGAAACTGTTCGGTACAAAAATAGACTATATCGAAGATGAAATCGGCAATCGTCGCCTTGATATTT